>JALZFG010000420.1 GCA_030861645.1 Actinomycetota bacterium | reverse complement strand
CCGCTCGGCGGCTGCTGCCTCGTCGCCACAGACCGCTTACGCCAGATACGCCTTCTTCACGAGCATCGCCGTCTGGAGGCCGAGCCCGAGACCCTTGACGTTCTTCTTCGCGACGTGGAGGCGGTTGATGAACGCCGGGATCGACGTCCCTGCGTCGTTCGCCACGATCACGAGCGCGTCTTGGTAGATGCGCTGCTGCTCGTCCTTGTCCTTCGCCGCGAGCCCCTGCGCAACGAGGTCGTCGAGCTTCTTGCTCTTCAGCTTCGACTCGTTCCAGGGAGCGTTCGATGTGTACGTGATCGACAGCGACTCGTTCGGGTGCCGGCGCGTGTAGTACGACGTGTACATCGGCTTGACGAGCCACACCTGATCCCAGTAGGTGTCGGCGGGCCACTGCTTGATCTTCACCCTGATCCCGGCGGGCTCGACGATCTGCGCGAAGGAGACGGCGAGATCGACCATCGCTCCGTACGCCTGCGAGGTGAAGAGCTCCAGGTCGATGCCGTTCGGATGCCCCGCGGCGGCAAGCAGCTGCTTCGCCCGTGCGACGTCCTGCTTGCGAATCCCGATCTGGTCCGGGAAGAAGGGGTCGTCGGCCGGGACGGGGACGTCGCTCGTGACGTTCCCGTACCCCTGGTAGGCCGTCTGCACGAGCCTGTTGCGATTGACCGCGATCTTGATCGCCGTCCGCACGCGCTCGTCGTCGAACGGCGGCTTCCTCGAATCCATCGCGACGAGGAGGTACGTCGCGTTCTTGTACTCGAGAAGCTGAGCGTTCGCGTTCCCCTTCACCGACGCGGCCGCGGAGAAGTCGATGGGGTCGGAGATGTGCGAGTCGCCGGAGAGGACGGACTGCACCTTCGTCGACTGCTCCCCGATGATGACGCCGCGCACGCCGTCGAGGTAGGGAAGGTTGTCATTCCACCAAGCGTCGTTCCGCCGCACCTCCCAGCTTCGAGCCGGCTTGAACGACTTGAGCTTGAACGCTCCCGTGCCGATCCCCTTGCTGAAGTCGGTCGTCCCCGCCTGCACGATGCGCGCGTGGCGCGCCGAGAGCGTCAGCGGGATGAGCGAGTCGGGCCGCTTCAGCTTGAGGACGAGCGTGTTGTCGTCGGGCGTCGAGATGCCGCTCTTCGCGAGGCTCCCCGAGAGGCGGTCGTAGAGCGGCGACTTCACCTTGGGGTCGACGAGGCGCCCGATCGAGTACGCCGCATCCTTCGAAGTGAACGGCTTGCCGTCGTGCCACCGGACGCCCCGGCGAAGCTTGAACGTCCATTCGGTGACCTTGCCGTTCGACTCCCACGATTCCGCAAGCACCGGGTGGACGTTCCAGTTGTCGTCCTGGTCGGTGAGCGCGTCGTAGAGGAGATCGGTGTAGAGGCCATCGTTGACGTTCGTCTGGCGGAGCGGGTCGAGATTCTCCTTCGGGCCGCCGGTGTCACTGATCGCGGCCTGGAGGATGCCGCCCCTCTTCGGCGCGCCGCCGCCCGCCTGCTCCTCCTCGCCACCTCCCCCGCCTCCTCCGCAGCCGGCCAGGCCGAGCAGGCCGAAGGCGGCCGCAGCTCCCGCGGCTCCCTCGAGGAGCTTGCGGCGCGTGAGGAGGACACGGTGCTCGTACAGGATGAGTTCGTCGTCTCGTTCGTCCCTCATCGTTCCCCTCTCTCCTTGCTGTGGACGCGTTCGACGAATGCGTTCGCTGCTCCCGAGTTCGGGCCGAAGGCGATCGATGAGCAGCAGCCGCCGATCGGAAACACGGTGGTGTGCATCGCGGCCCGCGAATCATAGAACGGGTTGCGGCCGCCCGTGGACAGAATCTGGGGGAGCTTCGTCCCCGAGCCGTGCCGGCTCGGCAGCGAAGCGATCGACGAGCATACGGGCGTGCGTACCGGCGTGCATGCCCCCGACGCCGAGTCTGTCGACGCTCCGAGGCCCCTCGAGCGGGGTAGGCCGGCGGCGGGATACGCGATCATCGTCGCGGGGACGCTTCTCGGCGCGGTCAACGCGACCGTCGGCAAGGTCGCGATCGTCTCCGGAGGCGTGAGCGCGGTCCGTCTCGCCCAGTTCCGAGCGGCCGCCGCCGCGGTTCTGCTGCTGGCCGCGCTCGTACTCGTCCGGCGCCGGCAGCTGCTGCCCTCGCGTCGGCAGCTTCCGTTCCTCGCCCTGTTCGGGCTGTTCGGGCTCGCGCTCGCGCAGGCCTCGTACTTCCTCAGCATCGAGCACCTCGACGTGGGCGTCGCGCTCGTGATCGTGAACGTCGCGATCGTGCTCGTCGCGCTGTGGGGGCGCTTCGTCGCCGAGGAGCGCGTCGACGCGCGACTCTGGATCGCGATCGTGCTCGCGCTCGCGGGTCTCGCGCTCGTGGTCGGTGCCTGGCGCGGCGCAGAGCTCGACGCGCTGGGAGTCGCGGCCGGGCTCGTGGGGGCGATCACCTACGCGCTCTACATCCTGATGGCCGACCGGAATGCGCGCGCGGGTGGGCACGCGTCCGTGCTGGTCGCCTGGGGGTTCGTGTTCGCAACGGCGTTCTGGGCGGTCGCCCAGCCTTGGTGGAGGTTCCCGTTCGGGCTCCTCGACGACGACGTCTCGTTCCTCGGGCGGCTCGCGGCCCACACCGCTCCGGTATGGCTTCTCCTGATCTACGTCGCCTTCGGTACGGTCGGTGTCTACGTCCTCTACGCCGCGGCTCTTCGCTACATCCCCCCCACGCACGTCGTGCTCGTTGCGGTGCTCGAGCCCGTCTTCGGCGCATTCGTGGCGTTCGCCTGGCTCGGGGAGACGCTCGCCCCACTTCAGCTCGCGGGCGGCGTCCTCGTCCTCGCGGCGGTCGTGCTCGCGCAGAGCACGCGCGAGCGCGGGCCGGGCGGGCGGGCTTGGCCGCGTGGCCGAGCCTGGACCGCGCGAACGAGGTCACGCGGTCGGTCACCTTCGCCGTGAGGCCGAGGTCGGCGACAAAAGAGCTCCCGGTCCGCGCGCGTGGCGAGAGCAGCGAGATCCACCCTAGGTCGAGACGACGATGCCTCGTGGAAGTTCGAATGATCGGTACGTTTAGGCGTGGCGGCGCGGCGACCCTGGCGCCCGACTCGCTCTTCGACTCCGCATCCCGCGATCCGTAGCCGATCACGAAACGACGACGAGGAGGTTCAGTCTTGACGCACGTCGTTGAGCAC
>JALZFG010000414.1 GCA_030861645.1 Actinomycetota bacterium | reverse complement strand
GGCTGGTGTAGTGATCGCATGAGACGAAGCGCGCCGCTCGTCCTTCTCATGCTGATGCTCGCGGCATGTGGCGGCGGTGGCGATGTCGAGGGTGACGGCGGCGCGGGCGACAGTCGCTATCCGCGTGCGCGCAACGACCTTCTCGCACTCGTGCCGACGGCAGCGGGAACGAGCCTTGCAAGAGTCGACCGACTCACCCTTCGACCCCTCTCCGGCCGCCGCGTCGCACTCGGCCCGGAGGCGGTCCGGAGCTTCGCCTTCTCCCCCCGACGAGACCTGCTCGCCGTCGGGAACGAGTCGCGGGTGGTCCGCGTCGTCCGCACTCGTCCGCTCGAGGCGCTCTTCACGGTTTCCCCGACCGCCGGTGGTTTTCCCGCGGCGCTTGCCTGGCCGACCCGCGATCGTCTGCTGGCCCTCGTGAGCGGCCGCACGCACGAGTTCGTCGTCATCGACGCGCGCACGCGCCGCGTTCTCGCTCGGCATGTGATCTCGGGATCGCTCCAGGCAGTCGGGCGCTCAGCGAGGGGCCTCGTCGCCCTGTTCGCTCCCGCGGCGGGGATCGGCTCCGTTCGGCTGGTCGCGGTCGATGCGCGCGGAGGCTTGCAGACCACACGCCTTGCTCGCATCCTCGCCGGCTTTGCATTCCCGCGGAAGCGCGGCGAACTGATCAGACAGCAGACCGTCGGGCTTGCCCTGGCGCCCGATGGACGGCGCGCCCTCGTCGTCCCGGCGGGGGAGACCGTCGCCGACGTCGACCTGGAGACGATGAAGGTGAGCTACCGCGAGCTTTCGCGCCCCGTTTCCTTGCTCGGCCGCCTTCGCAACTGGCTCGAGCCGCCGGCCCAGGCGAAAGCGCCGACAGAAGGATTCGTTCGTCGCGCCGCCTTCGTCGGGAGCTCGCAGGTCGCGGTAACTGGAACGGACTTCAGCGTCGGCGGCGGCGTGACGACCGCCGCCCCCGCCGGCCTGCAGCTCATCGACACTCACCGCTGGCGCGTTCGCACGCTTGACGACGGCGCCAGCGAGATGCTGCCCGCGGGGAGGCTTCTCCTCGTCTTCGGCGGTCGCTACAGGACTTCGCGCCGACGGGCGGAGGGGATCGGTTTACGCGCGTACAGCCGCGGCGGAGAGGAGGGCTTCCACCTCTTCGGGTCGAGACGCATCGGTGACGTCCAGGCGGCAGGCCGCTACGCCTACGTTCGCACCGAGAGCGGAACGCGCTACCGCATCGTCGACCTCGCGCGCGGCAGGATTCGCGGGATGATCGACGCTCGCGCGATCCTGCTGTCGTCGCTGGTCGGGGACGCGTAAGTCAAGCTCGGCAAGTCGCTCGCGGGGACGCATCGAGCTCGCGGCCAGCGAACCTTCCTCGCAGGCGTACGTACTCCATGTCACGCGACGAAACTGCGATCGCGTCGGCGGCGAGGGGCTCACCGGGCCGCGACCGTCTCGAACTGTTGGCGTCCGCGGAGCCGGTAGACACGAAAAGCCGCGTCGAGGGTGAAGATCGTGCGGGTGCCGCTGCTCCTCGGCGCAAGCGACGAGGGTGGCGTCGGCCAAATCGATCGGCCGGTCAATGCGGACCAGCCGCCAGAGCGCGCGCTGGGCGATAATGGCGACGAGGGGGCCGCGCCGCTCAGCGTCACCGGCGGGTACCGGTGCCGGGGAGCGTATCGGCGAATGCCTCGCCCGATCGCCGCGCTCGCCCGCCGCCGCCACGGACCGCGCCGGCAACAGGTCTTGGAAGCGGCGGCATGGTGCTTATGCTTCGTCGTCCGCCTCTTGCGCTGGCGGGATCGAGCGAGATAAAGGAGATGACGTGCTCGATCTGAAGAGCATCGATCTCGACGACCTCGCCCAGGCGCTCGACGATCACTCGTACGAGCACAGCTGGTGGCTCGACCCACGGACGGGCGAGGTCGTGCTCTGGAGCGAGTACTTCGAGGAGCAGGGCGAGCTCGATCCCGAGACACGCGGCCTCCGCCCGATCGATCCGATCCCCTCGCACGAGGGCTACGCGGACATGGGGGACTTCATCGAGCGCGTGCGGAATCCGCGAGCTCGCGATCTGCTCGAGCGGGCGATCGCCGGGCGCGGCGCCTTTCGCCGCTTCAAGGACACGCTGCTCGATTTCCCCGAGCTGCGCGAGGCGTGGTTTCGCTTCCACGACGCGCGTGTCGAGCGGCGGGCGATCTGGTGGCTCGTCGACGAGGGGCTCGTCGATCAGGCCGAGGCCGAGCGGGCGATCGCCGAGCGGCCCGACCCGGAGCTCCCCGAGCTCTCCGGCCCCTTCGGAGGGACTGACGCAGTCGACAGCACTGTCGAGAACGTGGAGGTCGTCGAGCGATTCCTCGCCGCGTTCGAGAGACGCTGGCCGGCGGAGGACGAGCTTGCCGAGCTCGTCGCTCTCGACGTTCGCTTCGTCGAGCGGCCGAACCTGATCAACCCGGCCGGGAGCGACCGCGACGCCGCGGGAATGAGCGCAGGACTCGAGCGAGGACGGCAGCTGCTGGCCTGGCAGTCGTACGAGGTGCGCGACCACGTCGCCGTTGCGGACACGGTCGTCACGCGGATGCGTTGGCGCGGCGAGCTCGCCGTGGATGCAGGCCCGTGGCCTGCCGGGACGCAGATGACGGCGTGGTGCGTCGCTCACTACCGCCTCGCCGCGGGCCGGATCGTCCACATCGAGCAGCACGACTGCTACGAGCAGCCAGCCACGCCCCAGGCCCGGTCGTCCATGAGCGATCGGAGTGGCGTCGTCTCCGAGCCAGAAACGCCGAGCGGGGCGGCCACATCGCCGAGGACGCCGGGGCCGAGGGGTCGGCGCAGACCGAAGCGAGGGAGGACGCAGTTTGACGGTCGAGCCGACCACGAAAGGGAGCAGCGATGGCTGGAGCAGGGGAGAGCCATTCGGAGCACGGTGAGGCGAAATCGCTGCGCGCGCGCTTGAGCACTCGACCGCTGCCCGTGGTTGCACCTAGACGCCGTGGTCGCGCGAGGCTGACGTGACGCTGCTCGGCCGACGGTTGGCGCGGTTCAACCGTGTCGTCACGAACCGCCTGACGCGCCCGTTCGCCCGCCGGTTGCCGGGGTTCGGTGTCGTCGAACACCGCGGACGCCGCTCCGGTCGTGTCTATGAGACACCGGTAAACCTCTTTCGCGCGGCCGACGGCTACGTGATCGCTCTGACCTACGGCACGGAGGCGGAGTGGGTCCGGAACGTGCTCGCCGCGCCCGGCTGTCAGCTCGTCACGCGCGGGCGACGCCAGCGACTGGTGGCGCCCGCGATCGTCCACGATCCGAGCCACGAGCTCGTCCCGCCGCCCGTCCGGCCGATCCTTCGGCTCCTGCGCGTCGACGACTTCCTCCGCCTCAAAGCGTCCTAGGCTGACTGGCCCCGAGATGGAGCGACGCGTCACCTCGTCGGCCGTCTGTCGCGCGCGCACCCGCCTCAGTACTTGAGGAAGTGTCCTCGCTGCTCGAGCGTCTCGTCCGCGGCGGAGTAGACCTCCCACTCGGAGCGGCGCACGGCGAGGTAGGAGCGCGTGAGCGCGGGCCCGAGCGCGTCGATGAGAAGCTCGTCCGCCTCGAGCGCGTCGAGCGCTTCCGCCTGCGTCTCGGGGAGACGCCGGATGCCTCGGCGGAGTCGCTCCTCGTCGGGAAGAGTCGCCGGGTCGACGTCCACGGGCTCGGGCGGCTCGAGCCGGCGCTCGAGGCCGTCGAGCCCGGCGGCGAT
>JALZFG010000383.1 GCA_030861645.1 Actinomycetota bacterium | reverse complement strand
AGCGTCGACTTCTACTGCGACCGCCTTGGCTTCTCGAAGGTGTACGCGGAAGACGGGTTCGGGATCGTGCGGCGCGACCGCGCCGAGATCCACCTTTGGCAGGCCGCCGACGAACGCTGGCGGAGCGCGTTCAATCCCGAGCGACCGATCGACTCGGGCGCGGAGAGCTTCCTCGCAGGGACGGCGAGTTGCAGGATCGCGGTGGAAGGGGTCGACGAGCTCTTCGCCGAGTACGCCGACCACGTCCACCCAAACGGTCGACTGGAGTCGACGTGGTGGGGCACGCGCGAGTTCTCCATCACGGATCTCGACAACAACCTGATCACGTTCTTCGAGCGGATCGACGCCAAGCGATGATCAGGCTCGGACGGATCTCGTACGTCAACATGGCTCCCGTCTTCTTCCGCCTGAGCGTCGAGGTCGAGGAAGTGCCCGGCGTCCCCACGGAGCTCAACCGCCAGCTCCTCGACGGCGACGTCGACCTCGCGCCGATCTCGTCGATCGAGTACGCACGAAATGCTGACCGACTCCGGATCCTCCCGCGCCTGTGCGTGTCCTCCGAGGGCGCCGTCGACTCGATCCAGCTCGTCTCGCGCGTTCCGCTCGAGCGGATCAGGGCGGTCGCGGTGACTCCCGAGAGCGCGACGTCGGTCGCGCTCACGAAGGTGCTGCTGCCCGAGGCCGAGCACGTGCCGCTCGAGGAGCCCGCGGACGCGAAGCTCCTGATCGGCGATGCCGCGCTCAAGTCGGCGTTCGAGGACCCGACGCCGCACTACGACCTCGGCCGACTCTGGCTCGAACGGACGGGCCTCCCGATGGTCTTCGCCGTCTGGGCCGCCCGCGAGCCGGTCGCGCCGGCGCTCGCCGAGGTCGAGGACGCGCTCGTCGCGTCCGTGCGCACGGCGCGTGCGCAGCCCGAGCGGCTCGCCTTCGAGTCGAGCGAGCGCTACGGCTACCCGCCCGGTTTCCTCGCGCGCTACTTCGAGAAGCTGCGGTACGAGTTCGGGCCGCGCGAGCGGGACGGCCTCTACACGTTCCTCGAGATGGCACGCGACGGGGGCGAGCTCGACCACGTCCCCGAATTCCGGTTCGTGCACGCCGGGGTCACCGCGTGACGCTTTCCGAGCGCACGAACGGACACGGCCGGAATGGCCGCGTTGCGGAGATCCTGGACAAGGGACTCGCCGGGGAGCGGATCTCGGACGCCGAGGCGGTCGATCTCCTTCGGTCGCGCGATCTCGTCTCCGTCGGGCGGGCCGCGAACGAGCTGCGCGGCCGCAAGACCGACGCGGGCCGCGTGACCTTCATCGTCGACCGCAACCTCAACTACACCAACATCTGCGTCACCGACTGCGACTTCTGCGCCTTCTACCGCCGGCCCGGCGACCGCGCCGAGGGCTACCTCCTGCCGAAGCCGGTGATCTTCAAGAAGATCGAGGAGACGCTCGCGATCGGCGGCACCGGCGTCCTCATGCAGGGAGGGCACCATCCCGACCTCGGAATCGACTACTACGAGGATCTCTTCAGATCGATCAAGGCGCGCTATCCGATCCACCTGCACGCGCTGTCGCCGCCCGAGATCCAGCACATCGCCCGGCGATCGCGGCTGACAGTCTGGGAGACGCTCTCCCGGCTGCGCGACGCGGGCCTCGACTCCGTTCCCGGCGGGGGAGGCGAGGTGCTCGTCGACCGCGTGCGCGAGATCATCGCGCCGAAGAAGACGAAGACGAACGAGTGGCTCGCCGTCATGCGCCACGCACACCGGCTCGGCATGTCGACGACGGCGACGATGATGTACGGCCACGTCGAGACGCTCGCGGAGCGCGTCGAGCACATGCGGCGGATTCGCGACCTGCAGGACGAGACGCGCGGCTTCCGCGCCTTCATCTCGTGGACGTTCCAGCCGCAAGGGACGCGGCTCGCCGCCAGGGTTCCGACCGACTCGATGCCGACCTCGTTCGACTATCTCCTCACGCAGGCCGTCAGCCGCATCTACCTCGACAACGTCGATCACATCCAGTCGTCATGGGTGACGCAGGGGATGAAGATCGGCCAGGTCGCGCTCGGCTTCGGCGCCGACGATATGGGCTCGGTGATGATCGAGGAGAACGTCGTCTCCGCTGCCGGAACGACGCACCGAACGTCGACCGACGAGCTGGTGAGGCTGATCAAGGCCCTCGGGAAGACGCCGGTCCAGCGCGACACGCTCTACCGCGACGTGAGGGTCTGGTAACGAAGCCTGCGCTTGTGCCCGTCAGGAGTCGCGTCCGGCCGAGCAGTGTTACCCGAAAGGCGCTTCCAGGATCAGAACGCCGATTCGCTCGAGGGCGGTGAAGTGCGCATCGTAGGCGAGCAGCGTCGCGCCGGCGCGCGCGGCCGAGGCGGCGACCCAGATGTCGTTTGTGGGTAGGGGGTGCCTCTCTACCGCAACGAACGGACGATCTCCGCGTAGATACGGGCGACGTCGTTGTCGACGACGAGCTTCGATGTGCTCCGTCTCGGCGACGGCACGCTCGAAGGCCTGGTGCTCCTCGGCGCTCCAGCCGCCCGCGAGCTCCGCGAGGCCGTTACTTCGTCCACCAGGCCCGAGACCGACCGCCTGCCGCGGGACCGAGCATCGTTCGGGGAACGGCGCCGCTTTCGCTACGGTGC
>JALZFG010000370.1 GCA_030861645.1 Actinomycetota bacterium | reverse complement strand
GGCGACGGGCGTGACGGCCGCGGCGGTCGCGCCGGACGGCGACGAGATCGCCGTCGTTCGCCACCTCGGGAACGAGCAGAGCGAAGTCCGCCTTCTCTCCACCGCGACGCTCGCCGGCCGGCGGCTCTTCCTCGGGATCGGCACGCTGAGTGATCTCACGTGGTCGCCGGACGGCGGCTGGCTCCTCGTCGGCTGGCAGAGCGCGAACCAGTGGCTCTTCTTGCGACCGGGCCGCGGCATCGTCGTCCCGGTGTCCGACATCGCGCGCCAGTTCGCCCCCGGCTCGCCCGAGGCGGCTACCTTCCCGCGCGTGCCCCCTCAGGGATGGTGCTGCCCCGACTGACACGACGCGCGTTCGCCGTCGCGCTTGTATCGCTCGTCCTCGCCGGGGCGGGAGCGAGCGGCGGCGGGGGCTATCCGCAGGTGGAGTGGCGCCGATCGCGCTCGCTCGGCCTTCCTTGGGCGGGCCGCCTTGTGAACGGCGTTCAGCTCCCGGCGTTCGGGCGCACCTTCTTCACTTGGGATCCCGTGCTGAAGCGAAAGCCGAACCGGCCGTGGCGGCGGTGGGGCCACGACCGGCTCGTCCGAACCGTGCTCGACGTGGTTGCCGCCTACACCGCGGCGCACCCGGCCGCACCGCGCGTCGCGATCGGCGATCTCAGCCGGCCGCGCGGCGGAAATTTCGGGGCGCGGTACGGAGGTCTCGGGCACGCGTCGCACCAGAACGGTCTCGACGTGGACGTCTACTACCCGCGCAAGGACCACCGGGAGGCCGCGCCGAGAACCGTCAGGCAAGTCGACGTCGCGCTCGCGCAGGACCTCGTCGACCGGTTCGTGGCTGCCGGCGCGCGCTACGTCTTCGTCGGACCGCACGTGCCGCTCCGCGGCCCGCGGGCAATCGTCCAGCCGCTCGTCCACCACGACAACCACCTCCACGCGCGGATCCCGAACCCCCTGCCGGCGCGGCGTCTCACGCTCGGACGCTCAGTCCGCGGGCGCGCCATTCCCGCGTTCAGGCTGGGAGACAAGGCGGGCCCCCGCCGCGTCCTCGTCGTCGGGTGCATCCACGGCGACGAGTGCGCGGGCACCGCCGTGACCCGCGCGCTCGTCCTCGGCCGAGACCTGATCGCCGCCGACCTGTGGGTCGTGCCGACCCTGAATCCGGACGGCCGCGTGGTCGGGACGCGTCAGAACGCGCGCGGTGTCGACCTCAACCGGAACTTCCCATCGGAGTGGAGGCCGAGCGGAAGGCCGGGCGATCCGGAGTACCCGGGGCCCCATCCGCTCTCCGAGCCCGAGACGCGCGTGGTCGCGGCGTTGATTCGCCGCATTCGCCCGCAGTTGACGATCTGGTTCCACCAGCCGCAGGCGCTCGTGCGCGCCTGGGGACGGAGCGTGCGCGCGGCGCGCCGGTACGCGCGCCTCTCGGACCTCCCGTTCCGGGCGCTGCGCTGGCCGAGCGGCAGCGGGCCGAACTGGCAGAACCGGCGCTTCCGCCGCGGGGCATCCTTCGTCGTCGAGCTGCCGCCCGGCCCGCTCTCGCCGGCGACGGCCGCGCAGCACGCGCGCGCGGTCCTGGCGCTCGCGACTCGGCGATGACGTCGCCGGTCGTCGTCCTCACGCTCGCGCTCGTCGCGGTGGCGGAGCGAGCCTCCGTTTGACGATCGCCCGTCGTCGCCGGAGAATCAGCTCTAAGCTCCTTCTATGCTCGAAGTCGGCGAGCGAATTCCCGAGGCGACCGTCTGGACGCTCGAGCGCGAGCCCGTTTCCGTCCCGTCGCTCGTCGAGGGTCGCCCGATCCTGCTCGTCTTCTACCTCTTCGACTTCTCGTCGACCTGAACGGACGAGCTGAGCCTCCTGCGTGACAGGAGGGGCGAGTTCGACGCCGCGGGCGTGCGCACGTTCGCCATCTCACGCGACTCACCCTGGACACACGTCGCGTGGACGCAGGTGCTCGACCTCAACTTCCCGCTGCTCTCCGACTGGAATGCCGAGGCCGTGCACGGCTTCGGTATCGCGCACGAGCACCGCGGGCTGCGGGACGTCGCCGAGCGAACGGTCTTCCTGATCGGCGAGGACGCGACGGTGCGCAGGGCTTGGCGGTACGAGACGAGCCAGGTGCCCGACGTCGACGAGCTGCTCGCCGCCGCGCGCGCGCTGTAGCCGCGCGCTCGACACGCAGCGCGCCCGGGTCACGGTCTTGTGACGACTCTCACGGCGCCCGGGCGGGACACGTGCCGGAAGGCCGCCGCGAGGGCGCCTACGGCCGTCCGGAACGCGCCTGTTCGATCAACTCGAGCAGCCCGCCGGGCACGAGACGCGCGGACGTCCTGAACTCGTCGAGCGGCCGCCAGCGCGCGACGTAGTCGCTCCTGTCAGGCTCGACGACGGGCACCTCGTTCGCCTCATAGAAAGCGCGCTCCGCGAGGTTCACGTCGTAGCAGAGGTACAGCTCGTGCCGCTTTTGCCCGTCCCAGTCGTAGATCTCCTCGATCGTGCCGAGGTAGGCCACCCGCGTTGCCGTGGCGCCGATTTCCTCGTGAAGCTCGCGGGTGATCGCCTCGGCGCCGGTCTCCGCGAACTCGATTCCGCCGGCGAGCGGCACCGCGACAAGCTCGCCCGTCGCCGGGTCGAAGTCGTCCCACACGAGGATGCGATCGTCGGCGCGGATGACGGCGGCGGCGAGCGGGCGAACGGCGCCGACGAGGCCGCGTGAGACACGCGCGCTGCGAGAGTCCGGAACGGGCGCTTCAACCTCTGGCGTCCACTCCTCGCCGTGCCAGCACATCTCCCAGAACCGCCACTCGTAGCGGCTCGACAAGACGAAGAGCTCGATCAACCGGCCGCGGCTCGCGGGGCCGATGCCGTCGCCGAGGCGATCAAGCTCGCCGCGCAGCCACTCGGTTGCGGCGGCGAACTCCAGCGAGGCGTACTGGTCGACCCATTCGGCGTAGCGCTCGTTCGTCGGCCGCTCGCCGCGCGCCAACTCCCGGCCGATGTAGGCGTAGCCCCAAGCACACGGCAGGAGCGCCGCCAGCAGCTCGATCATCTCGCCGTCAGCGGCCGTGCGGACGAGGAAGTCGGTATAGGCCCGCGTCGTTGGCGACATCGGCTCGCGGTCGAGCTCGTCCCGGCGAATGCCGAAGCGCTCCGCGTAGCGGCGGTGGAGCTCCATCTCGGCGTTCAAGGTCAGCTCGAGCGCGCTTGCGTACCAGCTCATCGACTCCAGGCGGTCAGCTTTCGCCACCGCCCACGCGAAGACGCGGGCGAACTCCACGAGGTAGCGGTAGTCCTGGAGGACCCAGCGCTTGAACTTCTCCTCGTCGAGGGTGCCGTCGCCAATGCCGCGCACGAACGGGTGCGCGAGCTGGGCGTCCCAGATCGGCCGCGCCGCCTCGTAGAGGGCATCGCTCAGCATTCCCCACAGCTCCTCCGGAAATCCGCGGCGAGGTCTCGCCGCTGACGGCTACGGCAATTGTCGCCGCTCGTCGTGTGAACGTCAATTGAAATAACTCGTGCAGGTGTTAAGCTCGGCTTCATGCTCGACCTCCGCCGCCTGCAGGTCCTGCGCGAGGTCGGACGCCACCGCTCGCTCACGGCCGCGGCCGACGCGCTGGCGTACACCCCATCCGCGGTCTCCCAGCAGATCGCGGCTCTCGAGCGTGAGGTCGGCGTCGGCCTCGTCGAGCGCAACGCCCGCGGCGCGACCTTGACCGACGCCGGCCACGCCCTCGTCCGCCACACCGACGAGATTCTCGGCCGGCTTGCCGCCGCTCAGGAGGAACTGCGGGCGATGGTCGGGGTCGAGGCGGGCCGGCTGCGCCTCGGCGCCTTCTCGACCGCCGGCGCCATCCTCGTGCCGCGCGCAGTCGTGGCCTTCCGTACCCGCCACCCCGGCGTCGAGGCGACGCTCGTCGAGCTCGACCCCGAGGAGGCCGTCTCCGAGCTTCGCGCTCGTGAGATCGACCTGGCTCTCGTCTACGAGTTCCCGGTTGTCCCCGGCCCGCGGCTCGAGGGCCTCGACCACGTCCACCTGCTCGACGACCGGCTGAACATCGCCCTCCCCGAAGGCCATCGCCTGGCCGGGCAGCGACGCGTGCGCCTGACTGACCTCGCCGACGAGCCTTGGGTACAGGGCGTGCGCCGCGGCTCGACGGTCGCCGTCTTGCCGGCAGCCTGCCGCGCCGCCGGCTTCGAGCCGAGGATTGTCTTTCGGAGCGACGACCACATGGCCGTCCAAGGCTTCGTCGCCGCCGGGCTCGGCGTCGCCGTCGTCCCGCAGCTGACCGTCCCGACCGCGCGACGGGACATCGTCATCCGTCCACTCGAAGTCGAGGGCGACCTGCTGACCCGGCGCGTCGGCGTTGCAATGCCAAACGCGGCGTACCGCCCGCCCGCGGTCGCGGCCATGGTCGCGATCCTCGAGGCGGTCTGCGGCGAGCTCCGCGATCACGGCATGCCGAATGTGTCGCGAAACGGCCAACGGCGAAAGGCGCGCCAGTGATGGCGACCGAGCTTCTCTACCTCGACGACGCCTACCGGCAGGAGTTCGACGCCGGCGTCGTCGCCGTCGACGAGGACAAGCACGCCGTCGCTCTCGACGGGACCCTCTTCTTCCCCACGGGCGGCGGGCAGCCGAACGACACCGGCCAGTTGATCGTGGGCGGGGCGACGGCGCCCGTCGTCGACGTCGCCAAGGACAAGGAGGGCATCGTCTGGCACGCGCTCGCTCCCGATGCCGCGCTCCCCGACGTCGGGGAGCGGGTGCACGGCGTCATCGACTGGCCGCGGCGCTACCTGATCATGCGCCTCCACACCGCCCAGCACATCATGAACGGGATCATCTGGCGCGACCACGGAGCGCACGTCACTGGCGCACAGATCACCCCGCCCGAAGGCCGGCTCGACTTCGAGCTGGCGGGGATGTCACAGGAGTTCGCGCGCTCCGTCGAGGCGGCGATCAACGCCGCCGTCCAAGACAACCTGCCGGTGCGCGTCCTGTGGCTACCCCGCGTCGAGGCCGACCGCGACCCGTCGCTCATTCGCCTCAAGGCCAACCTCATCCCGCGCTCGATCGACCCGCTCAGGGTCATCGACATCGTCGGCCTCGACCGGCAGGCCGACGGCGGCACGCACGTCGCCGCCACGGGCGAAGTCGGCTTCGTGCGCGTCGTGAAGACGGAGTCCAAGGGCAAGGCGAACAAGCGCGTACGGATCGCCGTCGACGCGTGATCGTGTCTCGCCGACGACACGCGTCATGCCACCGGCGAAACCAGACCGGCGTCGCACACGCCGCCATCCTTCCGATGCAGCGCGCGGACGCTGCGAGCGCGGCGCTCCCCTAACCGGCGTACGTGCTCGCCGGCGTGCGCGCGAGCCCGGCGATCGCCTCAGCCAGCTGCTCGGCCTCGTCAGCGTCGAGGTCTGCCGTCGTGATCCGTATCCCTGGCGCACTGTGGAAGCGGTAGCGCTCGCCGGGACTGACCGCCCAACCCTGCACGAGCAGCTCACGCACGGTCGCCGCCTCGTCGGCGAGCGGCACCCAGACGCCGAGGCCTGACTCGCCAGCCGCTTCGATGCCGCGGGTCTCGAGCGCCGACACGAGCGCGGCGCGCCGCTGCGCGTAGGTCCGCTCCGCATGGGCGAGCAAGCGCGCGGTCGACTGATCGCGGAGCAACAACGCGGCGATCTGCTGCAGGATATGGCTGACCCAGCCGGGGCCGAGGCGCTGCCGCCCTTCGACGCGGGAGATCGTCAGCGGATCACCGGCGGCGACGGCGACGCGGAGGTCGGGGCCGAGCACCTTCGACAGCGAGCGGACGACGACCCAGCGACCGCTGTTTTCGTGCAAGGGGACGTACTGCGCGCCCGCGACGCGCGCGACGTAGTCGTCCTCGATCACGAGGACGTCGCGGTAGCCGGCCAGCAGTGCGCGTAGCGCCCGCGCGCGGGCGGCATCGACCGCGGCGCCGGTCGGGTTCTGTCCACGCGGGGTCGCGATCAGGGCCCGCGCGCCGTGCCGTAACGCCTCGCCGAGCATCTCCGGGTCGAGTCCACGCGCATCGACGGCGACGGGCTCGACCGTCAGGCCGAGGGCATGGACGAGGTCGGCGATCCGCGGCCAACTCGGGTCTTCGACGATGACGCCGTCGCCGACCCTGAGCTCTGTCTGCAGCGCGCGCTCGATCGCGTCGAGTGCCCCGCCCGTGACGGCGACATCGCCGCGGATTCCGTCGCCGGCAAAGTCAGCGTCGGCGGCCGCCGCGAGCTCGGAGAGCGTCGCCGCGCCGCCGTAGAGCTTGTGCGTCGGCTCGACCCGCGCGAGAACCTCCGCCAGCGACGGCAACAGGCGTGGATCCGGGTTGCCGCTCGACAGGTCGCGGACGCCAGGCGGTAGCGGAGCGATCCTCTTCACCCGCACCGGCGGCAGCGGTGCGACCGCCGTCCCGCGCGCCCGTTCCGCGACGACGAAGCCGCGCTGCTTGAGCGTGCGATACGCCGCGGCCACCGTCGCCGGGCTGACGTCGAGAGCCGTCGCCAGCTCGCGCACCGCTGGGAGCTTCGTCGCCGGCGGCAGCCGGCCTTGGGCGATCTCAGCCTCGATCGCTGACGAGATGCTTGCGGCGCCGGCGCCGCGACCGATAAGTTGTACTAGCTTGGATGGTATCCTTGTACTATAACAAGTACGGAGCGCGCCGGTGCAGCGACGGGGACGAGTGCGTCGAGCCGCGGACGGCGGCGTGAACCGCGTGCGAAGCCTCGGCTTCGGCCTGCCCTCGGAGCTGTGGGTCGTCCAGGCCGGGATCTTCCTGAACTACCTGGGCTGGGGCGCGGTCATGCCGTTCGAAATCCTGTACCTGCACGACGGCCGCGGCTTCAGCCTCGGCCTCGCCGGCCTCGTCGTCGGCGTCGTCACCGGACTCGCCGTCGTCGCCGCGCCGTTCTCGGGCCCGGTCATCGATCGCGTCGGCTCACGGGCAACGGCGGCCGTCGCCTTGGTCGCGCTCGGCGGGGGCTTCGCCGGTCTCGCGTTCGCGCAAACGCCGGTGCAGGCGTTCCTCGCCGCGGGCGCCGCCGGGATCGGGAACGGAGGCCTGCAGCCGAGTCAGTCCACGCTCGTGGCCTCACTCGTACCGCCGGAGCTTCGTCATCGCGCCACCGCGGTCTCGCGCGTCGCCTCGAACCTCGGCGTCGGCGCGGGCGGCGCGCTCGGCGGTGTCATCGCGGCTCACGGCTTGAACGGCTTCGTCGTTCTCTTTCTCGTGAACGCGCTCACCTACTGGCTCTACGGCGTGATTCTCGTCGTCGGCGTGCACGAGGACGCGCGGCCGGAACCCATCGCCGGCGGTTACGTCGTTGTGCTCCGCGACCGGCCGTTCATCCGGCTGGCGCTGATCAACATCGCCGTGATCGCCGTCGGCTGGGGCGTCTTCTCGTGGATCGTGCCGGCGTACGCGCGCGCGGAGATCGGGGTCAGTACGCGCGTCATTGGGCTGATGGTCCTGGCGAACGCGGTCACCGTCGTCGTCGCCCAGATCCCGGTCGCGAAGTTCGCTGAGGGTCGGCGCCGCGCCGTGACGATGGCGACCGGCGCGCTCACGTTCGTTGCCGCCTCCGCCCTCGTCGTCGGCGCAGACGTTCTCGGACTCCGCTTCGCCGCCGCCGCGCTGCTGGCGGCAGTCGTCGTTGTCGGCGTCGGCGAGTGCCTGCACACGACGGTGCTGATGCCACTCGTCGCCGATCTGGCACCGGTGGCCGTGCGCGGGCGCTACATGGCCGTGACCGGGCTCTCGTGGTGGCTCGGCTTGGCGCTCGCGCCGACGTTGGCGGCGCAGTTGCTGACCGCGTCGGCGCAGGCGGCGATGCTGGCGTCGGCCGGAGTCGCCGCGGTGGCTGCTCTGTCGGCGCTCGCGCTCGAGCGTGAGCTCCCGCCCGCGGTTCGCCTGACACCGCGGCCGGTGCACGTGCCCGAGCGAGCCGTTGCGACCGCGGCCGTCGTCGCCGATGCGCCGGCGTCAGCGCCGGCCGCGGAGGTGCGATGAGCACGCGTCTTGTCGCCGAGCGGCCGCTCGAGACGCGAATGGACGTCCCCGCGCTCCTTGCCGGGCTGGTGACCGTGACGTTGTGGGGCTCGGCGTTGTGGGCATCCGCGACGCCGGCAAGACCCTGTCGCCGGGATCGCTGGCGCTCGGCCGGCTGCTCGTCAGTCTGGTCGTGCTCGGCGTCGCAGCCGCGATCTGGCGCGAGCCGCTCCCCGAGCGGCGCGACCTGCTGCGGATCGCGGCCTTCGGCGTCCTGTTCCTCGGCGGTTACAGCGTCACGCTGAACGCCGCCGAACGTCGTGTCGACGCCGGCACGGCCGCGATGCTGATCAACGCCGGCCCGATCCTGATCGCGATCCTCGCCGGGATCTTCCTCAAGGAAGGCTTCCCCCGTTGGCTATTCGCGGGTGGCGCCGTCGCGTTCGCGGGCGTCGCTCTGATCGCGCTCGCGAACTCCCAGGCGAGCTCTCGTAGCGGGCTCGGGATCGCGCTGCTGATCGTCGCCGCCTTCGCGTACGCCACGGCCGTCGTCATCCAAAAGACGGTGCTGGCGCGCGTGTCGCCCCTCCAGGTGACATGGCTCGGTTGCGCGGCGGCGGCCGTCGTCTGCCTGCCGTTCGCGTCGACCCTCACCGGCGAGCTTGGCGACGCGGGTCCCAGCGCGATCGGCTGGATCGTCTACCTCGGGCTCGCTCCGACAGCGCTCGGCTTCGCGACGTGGGCGTACGCCTTGCGCCGAATGACCGCCGGCCGCTTGGCCTCATTCGCGTACCTCATTCCGGTGGTCGCGATCGTGCTCGGGTGGGCGCTCCTCGGTGAGACGCCGCCGTGGCTCGCGGCCGTCGGCGGCGCGCTCTGCGTCGGCGGCGTCCTACCTCGCCCGCCGGCGCTAGCTACGGCCCTTTACCCCCGGCGTGCTCCACGTTGGACAGCTCGCGAGCAGCTAGAGCGCCGAACTACATGCCCATCGAGTGGTAGCCCGAGTCGACGTAGAGGGTCGTCGCCGTCACGTTCGCCGCCTCGTCGGAGAGGAGGTAGGCGGCGGCGCTGCCGACGTCGTCGGCGTCGATGTTTCGCCGCAGCGGCGAGCGCTCCTGGACAATCGCCTCCATCGTCGGGAAGCCGGTGATCGAGCGGGCCGAGAGCGTGCGCACCGGGCCGGCAGAGATCGCGTTGACGCGCACGTTCTTCGGCCCGAGGTCCCAGGCGAGGTAGCGGACGGACGAGTCGAGGGTCGCCTTGGCCACGCCCATCACGTTGTAGTGGGGCACCGCGCGCTCGCCGCCGAGGTAGGTCATCGTCACGATCGAGCCGCCTCCGCGTGACTCCATCAGCGGCTCTGCCGCGCGGGCGCAAGTGACGAGCGAGTACGCGGAGACGTCGAGGGCCATCCAGAAGCGGACGCGCGGAGTGTCGACG
>JALZFG010000331.1 GCA_030861645.1 Actinomycetota bacterium | reverse complement strand
GGCCAGGACGCCGCCGGGGCCAAAGGCGACGAGCGGGCCGAAGACGGGGTCCTGGACGAGCCCGGCCAGGAGCTCGGCGGTGCCCTCGATCATCGGCTGAACCACGAGCGGCGCGCCGATGCGCTCGGCGGCGGCGCGGACCGCCCCCTCGTCGACGAGGTCGAGGGCGACGCCGCCGGTCTCGGTCTTGTGTGCCCCCGCGGCTGCGCTCTTGACCACGACCGGGAAGCCGAGCTCGCGCGCGGCCGCGAGCGCGTCGCCGGCGCTCGAGACGAGTCGCTGCTCGACGAGCGCGACGCCGTACGCGCGAAGGAGCTCGCGCGTCGGCGCCGGGGCGAGCCAGCCGTCCTCCTGCCCTTCCAGCGCCTGCTCGACCACGCGCTCGCCGTCCTTGCGGCCGACCCCTTCGAGCGCGCGGACGGTGCCGTGCGGGCGCCGGAGCCATTCCGCTCGGGCAGCCGCGCGGCCGAGCGCGCGGGCAGCCGACTCCGGATAGGCAAAGGCGGCGACGTGACCGTTCGCTTGGCGGATCGGGGCGGGAATCCCCGCGGCCGTCATGACGACGGCGAGCACGGGTTTCTCAGACCGGGTCTCGGCGGCGGCGCCTTCCACCGCGAGAGCGACCTCCTCCGCCGTTGCGGTCACCGTCGGCACGAACAGGACGATCGCGGAGTCGATCTGCGGATCGGCGAGCAGGAGCGGCAGCGCCTCGGCGTACGTGGTCGCCGTCGCAGCGCCGAGCATGTCGACGGGATTGAGGACGCTTGCTTCGGCCGAGAGCACGGCGGCGAGGGCCGCTGTCGTCTCCCGGCTCAGGTCCGGCAACTCGAGCCCGGCGGCCTCGCACGCGTCGGCCGCGAGAATCCCCAAGCCCCCCGCATTCGTGAGCACGCCGACCCGCCGTCCCTTCGGTTCCGGCTGGCCCGAGAGGAGCGTCGCGACGTCCACAAGCTCCTCCAGGGAGGCCGCGCGGATGACACCGGCGTGGTGGAAGAGTGCATCGACCGCGGCCTCGGAGCCCGCGAGCGCCGCGGTGTGCGAGCTTGCGGCCCGCTGCCCCGTCGTGGTCGTGCCGCTCTTGAGGGCGAGAACCGGTTTCCGTCGTGCGACCCGGCGCGCCAGGCGTCCGAATCGCCGAGGGTTCCCAAACGACTCGACGTACAGCAGGACGACCTCGGTCGCGCGGTCGTCCTCCCACCACTCGAGGAGGTCGTTCGAGGAGACGTCGGCCTTGTTGCCGATCGAGACGAAGGCGGAGAGCCCGACCCCTCGCGTCTCGGCCGCCTCCAGCAGAGCGAGCCCGAGCGCGCCGCTCTGGGAGGAGAAGCCGATGTTCCCCGTCGGAGCGGAGCGGGCGGCGAAGGTGGCGTTCAATCTCGGCCGTGCCGACGCGATCCCGAGGCAGTTCGGCCCGATCAGGAGCGCGCCGTGCGCGCGAACGAGCGCGAGCAGGCGCTCCTGCCGCTCCGCGCCCTCGCTTCCGATCTCGGCGAAGCCGGCAGAGATGACGACGAGCGCGCGGACGCCTCTCCGGAGCGCTCCGTCGGCGGCGCCGAGCACCGCCGGCGCGGGGAGGCAGATGACGGCGAGCTCGACGCGATCCGGGATCTCCTCGACGGAGCCGAAGGCGCGCACTCCCGCAACCGGCTCGCGGTCCCGGTTCACGGGATACGCCGCACCGGCGAAATCGGCGGCGAGGATGTTCCGGAAGAGCTCCCCTCCGATCGAGCCACGCCGCCGGGAGGCGCCGATCACGGCCACGCTGCGCGGCTCGAAGAAGGGCCGGAGCGACGCCGTCACGGCCGCGTGATCCCGCTCGTCGACGCGCTCGCGGTAACGCTCGGTGGGCGCGATCGAGAACTGCACCTCGACCTCGCCGCCGGCGAGCTCGCGGGTCAGCTCGAACCCCGCGCCCTCGAACACCCGGAGCATGCCGCGGTTGTCCAGCAACACTTCCGCGACGAAGCGCTCGATCCCGGCCTCGCCGGCCCGCGCCGCCAGCCGCTCGAGCAGGCGGGTGGCGATCCCGCGCCGCTGATGGGCGTCCGCGACGGCGAACGCCGCTTCCGCCAGTGCCGGGTTGCGAAGGCGAACGTAGTTCGCGACGGCGACGACGTGCTCGTCGCCGTCCTCGACCAGCGCCCCCAGCAGAGCGCCGCGCTCGTTCCAGTCGGGGTCGAGGAGCGGCTCGACGAGCCCGCGGTCGAGCGCGGGGAAGCCGTGGAAGCGGAGGTAGAGGCTGCGACTCGAGAGTCCGCGGAAGAACGCGAGCAGAGCGACTGCGTCGCCGAGCAGCGGCGGCCGCAGCCTGAGGGTGCGGCCGTCCCTGAGAATGACGTCGACGGCTTCGGTCGCCACGACGGCCATTGTCACGCGGCGCGCGCGCGGGTGTCGCTCGGTGAACGCGACCGGCGAAGGCCCAGCAGCGGCGCGCGAAGCCAAGATCTCGGATCAGGCGCTCTGACCTGGTGCCTGCGGCCGTATCCTGCGCAGCGATTGGCCGCTGCGCAGCTGTACGATCCACAGGCGTGTGCCGGAACATCCAGACGCTCTTCAACTTCGACCCGCCTGCGACGGACGAGGAGGTGCGCGCGGCGGCGCTCCAGTACGTCCGGAAGATCAGCGGCTTCACGAAGCCGTCCCGACCGAACGCGGACGCGTTCGACCGCGCCGTCGATGCCGTTGCCGATGCCTCGCGGCGACTGCTCGACGAGCTCGTGACGTCGGCCCCGCCGAAGGATCGCGACGTCGAGGCGGAACGGGCTCGCGCCCGCGCCGCGAAGCGTTTCGCTGCGGCTTAGCGACCCGAAGTCGCGCGACGGCAGCGTGCGGACGGCTGCTCCGACCCGCGCAGAATCAGAAACCGAGCCCGATGCCGGTGCGGCGAACGGCATAGCGCGCCGCCTGCGCCAACTCGATCATGCCAACGGGTCGATCGCCCTCCACCACCGGGAGGTGGTGGATGCCGTAGTCGGTCATCAGCGTCACAGCCGCGTCGAGCGTCGTCGTGGCGGGGACGGCCACCGGCTCGGCCGTCATCCATTCGCTCACGCGCGCCTCGTCCGAGTGCACCCCGCCGGCGAGCGCGCGCAGCAGGTCGCGTGCTGTCAAGATCCCGACAAGTCGTCCCGACGCCGCGACCGCCGCCGACCCGACGTCGCGCTCACGCATCTGCGCGGCGACGTCGTCGAGCGTGCTCTCGGGCGCGACCACGAGGGGATCGCTGGTCATCACGTCGGCGACGGTTCGCTCGGCGTCGGCGTCGGGGCTGTCCACCGACTCGATCCCGCGCGCGCCCAGCCGGTCGACCTCCGCAGGGTCGAGC
>JALZFG010000405.1 GCA_030861645.1 Actinomycetota bacterium | reverse complement strand
CGCGGCCACGCGGCCCTCCCCGCGCCGCGACCACCCCCGCCGCTGGCCCGCGCGTATCCAGCGTGAAGCCGAGAAGGAGGCCGAGCCCGAAAGCGAGCACGCGCCAGGCCCCCTCGAGATCATCGACGAGCCCGTCGATGCCGAGGTAGCGCGACCACTCCTGGACGTGGTCGGCGAGCCAGTTCGGGCCCGGCTGATTGAACGCGAGCACCCAGCCCGCCGCGATCAGCGCCGGGACGAACGCGAGCACGAACACCGGCGCCGAGATCCGGGGCCGTCCCCACTTCGTCCAGCCGCCGAGCAGCTGCGAGAGCGCGAGCGCCAGTCCGCCGCCCGCCAGGAGTCCTACCACGCCCCAGTAGTCGCCGTTGCCGCCGATGTCGATCCGCGTCGCCGTCCAGATGAGCACACCCGCCGCCGCGGCGCCCACGAGCGTGAAGAGCGCGCGCGTCACATGCACCATCGCTTCACCTCTCTCCCCCGCGTCTGCTACCCGTCGGCGGCGAACATCACACGCGGGAGCGGCGAGCGGCCTCTAGTACTGGATCAGCGAGTAGACGTCGTAGCCGCCGAGCTGGTCGCGGCCGGCGAGGAACGCAAGCTCGATGATGAAGGCCATTCCGACGACGACGCCGCCGAGCTGCTCGACGAGCCGCGCCATCGCCTTCGCCGTGCCGCCCGTGGCGAGCACGTCGTCGTGGATCAGCACGCGCGTCCCCTCGTGGATCGAGTCGCTCTGGAGCTCGAGGATGTTCCGCCCGTACTCGAGCTCGTACTCGGCGCTGATGACGTCGCGCGGAAGCTTGCCCGGCCGCCGTGCCGGAACGAAGCCGCAGTGGAGCTTGTACGCGATCGCCGAGCCGATGAAGAAGCCGCGCGCCTCCCCGCCGACGACGATCTCCGGACGTCGCTCGGCGCCCCACCCGCCGAGCCGATCGACCGTCTCGCGCAGCGCCTCGGCGTCCCCGAGCAGCGGCATGATGTCCTTGAAACTGATCCCCGGGGTCGGGAAGTCCGCCACCTCGCGCACCTTGATCTTCAGATCGACGGCCATTCGCCCTCCTGCATGATTGAGCCACAGCAGTTCAGCATCTAATCAGGACGGAAGGCTGGTCGAACCGTCCTGCTGCACGCGAACGCCGCGCGTCGCTCGGCCGCTGCACGCCCGAGGCCGCGCCCTCGCTAGCCGCGCACGACGCGGCGCAAGTTGCGCCAGAAGAGCAGCTGCGAGAGCTGCTGGGCGAGCGTCGCAAGCGCCTGCAGGTCCTCGACCGCGGACTTGCGGCGCTCGGAGCTGCGCGACCGAAGCGCGGGCGCGACGAGCTGCTCGAGCAGGTTCGCCTCGCGATCGGCCAAGCTGCGGAACGTTCGCAGGTGGCGCGGCGCGATCCCGTACTCCGCAAGCTTCGCGCACGCGAGCGCGATCTCGGCATCGCTCTCGGCGTAGCGGCGCTCGCCGTTCGCGCGCCGCGCCTCCAGGAGGCCGTACGTCTCGAGCTCCCGGCCGACGTCGCGCGAGATCCCCGCCCTCCGACACAGCTCCTCGAAGTCGATCTCATCCTCGGCGGCGAGCGCGAGCGCGCGGCGGCGCTCTCGCATCGCCGTCGGCGAGGCGAGGTACTGCCGGATGACGCGGAGCGGCAGGAACTCGTCGCGCTGCAGGCGGAGGATCGTCCGCAGCCGCTCCACGTCCTCCTCGCTGAAGAGGCGGTAGCCGCCGCGCGTTCGCTTGGGCGTGAGCAGCCCCTGGTCCTCGAGATAGCGGATCTTCGAGATCGAGACGTCGGGAAACTCCTCGCGTACGCGACGGCAGACGGCGCCGATCGTGAGGAGCCGCTCCTCTCGCCCGGCCTCGACCGCGCTCACGGCTGGAAGAAGGTCAGCCGGTACTTGCCGATCTGCAGCTCGTCGCCGTCCTCGAGCTCGGCTGACTCGATCCGCCGGCGGTTGAGGAACGTCCCGTTCAGGCTCCCCTGGTCCTCGACGACGAACGTCCCGCTCCGATCGAGCAGGACGGCGTGCTTGCGCGAGACGGTGACGTCGTCGAGGAAGATGTCGCAATCCGGTGAGCGGCCGATCAGCGTGCGCTCGCCTTGCGGGTAGAAGGTCTCACCGGTCCTCCCCCCTCCCGAGCGCACGACGAGGGCCGGCCCCTTGATCCCGACGTCCTCCATAAGCTCCGTCGACTCCTCGTTCCCGTCCTCGGGCGTAAAGCTCATCGTCGTCTCGGCTCCGATCTCCTCACGCACGAGCAACGCGCCGCAGCGCGAGCAGAAGTTCGCGGTCTCGGGATTCTGGAACCCGCATTCGGGACAGTAAACGCGGCTCACTCGCTGCTCATCGTTCGAGATCGGGACTCCCGATCAGTAAAGCAGACATCCGCCAGGCTTCAAGCTCAAGTTGAGACTGCAGGTGCCCCCTGGGTTCGCGCCTCCACCTCTTCCTCCTGCAGAATCTCCTCGACGACCGCGCGGAGCTCGGCTTCGAGCGCGCTCGAGTCAGCCTCCGTCTCGCCCTCCGCGTAGATATGCAGCACCGGCTCGTCCGGGTCGGGGAGCACCTGCGCCCAGCCGCGGTCTTCGTAGACCTTGATCCCGTCGAGGAGGTCGAGCTCGCGCCCCTTCAGCCGCTCGGTGAGGACGCGCATCACGCGGCCCTTCTGGGACCACGGACAGGGAAGCTGCCGGTGGACGAGCGTCGAGCGCGGCAGCTCGGCGACGAGCTCGGAGAGCGGCCGGCCGACCGGTGCCAGCAGCTCGAGCAGCTTGCACAGGCTCGCCGTCGCGTCGTAGGCCGGGAGGAAATCGGGGAAGACGTAGCCGCCGCCGAGCGCGCCCGCGAAGATGACGTCGTCGCCGGCGGCGGCTTTCGTCAGCTCCGCGAGCGACGCCGGCGTCCGCACGACCTCGAGCCCGCTTCCCGCGGCCAGACGCTCGACCTGGCTCGTCACCGTGATCGGGAAGGCGAGCTTGCCACGCTTGCCGTTGCTGCCGAGAAGGCGCAGGTAGAGGAGTAGCGTCTGCTCGACCGAGATCTCGCGCGCCTGCTCGTCGACGAGGTAGAGCCGCTCGGCCGCGCGGTCGAACACGGCACCGAGCTCGGCGCCCACGGCGCGCACGAGCCGCTTCACCTGGCCGATCGCCTCGTCCAGCATCGCCGCCGGCTCCCCCGCGTCGCTGAAGCCGTGCCTCGTCACCGTCTCGACGCCGAGCGGACCGAGCACGAGCGGCAGGACGAGCGATGCGGCGGAATAGGAGTAGTCGACGACGATGCGGTAGCGGCGCGCGCGGATCGCGTCGACGTCGAGGTTCGCGAGCAGGTCGTGGGCGTAGTTCTCGCGCACCCGCGCCGGATACTCGATCGTGCCGACCTCGCCGGCGGCCGCGCGTCGCACGTCCTGACGCAGGAAGTGCTTCTCGGTCTCGCTTTGGCGCGCGGCCGTCAGCTGGATCCCCGGC
>JALZFG010000319.1 GCA_030861645.1 Actinomycetota bacterium | reverse complement strand
GCCTTGCGCGGGACGTGGCGGAGGCCTCTAACACGTTTTTAGGCGAGTTTCAACACGCGCGGGTCGAGCGCGAGCGACCTCGTTCGTGGGATCGTGATCGCGACGGCGACGCAGCGGATCGCGCCGCCGCCGACAGCATGTCGGGGCGACGAGCGCGCCGGTCCTCGCCAACCGCCGAGCGCCCGCTCCTCTCCGCCGCCACCCGGTGGGGAAGGCCGCGGTCGAGGGCCATGGCGCGCGACCGCCGACCAGCTGCGGCTCGGCTCGTCCGTCTGCATCTCGGAGCACTATGGGGCTATGCGCGCGAGACGGCTGCTCGGCGATGCGCAAGGCGCTGCCGGCGGACACTGCGTCGCGCGGCGAGGACGGTCGGCCGTGCGGCGAGCGCGAGGCGCTCGTGCAGATCATTCACAGCGCCCGCGTTGATGAGAACGACCTTTGGTCGAGTCGGTCGTGAGACGGAAGGAGGAACGCATGCCGGAGCCAGAGTCAACGACCCAAGGGTTAGACGAGATACGAAAATCGATCCCAAACCTGACTCCTGAAGGGAAAGCCGAGCTTGCGAACGCGGTCGTCGATGAAACGCATGGCGACGCGAAGAGGGATGTCGCCGCCGCCGCGGTACGGGCTGTCCCGGACGAGCAGAAGAAGGACGTCGTCGCCGCCGCGGTGCAGGACGCCCAGGGTGAGAAGAAGAAGGAACTCGCGAGCGCCGCAATGAGCAGCCTCTCGGCTCAAGATTCCGAGGAGGTTGCCGGACGTTTCCTCCCGGATCAGGCCGTCACCAACAAAATATGGCTGACGATTGTCAGAACGTTTGCTGCGATTCTCGTAATCGCGCTTCTTGCCCTCATCGCCGCCATCTTCACGGACGTTGAGAACGCTTTGGTTCAAATTCTCCTGACGGTGTTTACAACCGTCGCAGGAATCCTCGCGGGCTTCGTCTCTGGAAGAGCAAGTGTCAGCAGAACACCTCGATAGAGAACACCGTCGCGTCGCCGGAGCATCGAGAAACCTTCCGAGCCCCGTGGGTGGAAGGACACGACGACGGCGAGGTCCGCGCGGGCTGTTCAGGAACACCGCCGGCGAGCCGCGGTTTCACGTCGTCATCCGTGGTGCGCCTCCCCGTCGGGCTCGTCGGTCACGACGAGCGTTACGACTCGACGTTCCAGCGGCTCGGCCTCCCACGGCCGCTGCAGCCGGAACTCGAGCTCGTAGCGTCCAGGGCTTGCATCGAGCACGAAAACGCGGGTACCGGCGCCGCCGACTCGGCCTTCGGGCGCCTGCTGCTCGTACTCCCATCCGGTCTCCCGAACGCCGGGCGGCGTGCCGACGAGGCTCCATTCGTACCCGGTCGTGCGCGCTTCCGGCAGCCGAACCTCGACCCTCCCCGGCGGCGCTCGCACCTCGATCCTCTCGTCGTTTCCCGTCATCGCACGGATTCCAGCGTTTGGCGATTGCCACCTGCGGCGGTGACGCTTGCGCTCTGCAGCCACCAGCCCTCCGCGGACGTTTCTCAACGTCTCCGTGCGTAGTTTGTCGTAGCGCGAACAGTCGCGAGATCCGTAAAGGCGGACGTCGCTCGTCGGCGGTATCGCCGCCGCGACTGATTCGCCTCCCGAGGACGTGGTCGGCCACTGGCTGCTGCATCGGTAGAGTCGGCCGGGGCATGGAGCGCGCATACGGCCTCGAGATCCCCCAGACGCTCGAGGAGGCGTCCCACCCGGCGAGGCTCGCGCTCATCGTCTACGACATGCAGGTGGGGATCATCCGGCAGCTTCGCGACGGCGCCGAGGTGGTTCGGAAGGTCGCCGAGGTGCTCGCGGCAGCGCGTGAGGCTGGCCTCCGTGTCGTGTTTATGCGGCACATGTCGCTGCCAAACGAGCTGGCGGGCGTCTTCCAGCTCAGGATGGCGATGGCGTGGCAGAAGGTTGCGCGAGCGGAGGACGTGCAACCCTGGTTTCTGCGCGGCTCCCCGGGCTTCGAGCTTCTCCCGGAGGTGGCTCCGAGACGATCCGAGGCGGTCTTCGACAAGATCACGATGTCTGCGTTCGAGGCCACGCCGCTCGCGATCACGCTCCGCGACTGCGGGGTGAACGCTTTCGCGATCGTCGGCGTCGCAACAGAGGTCGGGATCGAGCCGACGGTTCGCCACGGCGCCGACCTCGGCTTCATTCCGATCGTTGTCGCCGACGCGTGCGGCGCGGGGGACCGCGCTGCCGGCGAGCGCTCGCTCGAGAGCATCCGTTTCATGGGCGACGCGTTCGTGACCGACTCAGCAACGTTCCGCAGCGTGCTGGCGAGACGAAGAGCGAGGCCACCAGCGTCGCACTGACCGGGCTCGGCCAAACCTCGAACCCCATCGTCGGAGAAAGCGCGGCAGACGCGTTTGCGCTTGAGTCGGCAGAGAGGCGTCCAAACAGCCAGAAACGACCGGCGTTCTTCGTGCTGAGGCCGCCTCTCCGCTCCGCTCGGCGCTCGAGCTAGGCGCGCCCACCCGCCGATTCGGCGGCTTCGGCTTCGCCGAGGCCGAGCTTGAGCAGCCGGTCGGCGTTTTTCCAGAAGATCTTTTGCCGGTCCTCCTCGTCCAACTCGAGACCGAGCACCATGTCGACGTGCTCGCGCGGGGAGATCGGCACCGGGCCGTAGTCGGTGCCGAAGACGACGTGGTCGATGCCGTAGAGCTCGATCGCGTGCCGCGCGGCGCTCCCCGACAGCCCCATCGTGTCGGCCCAGATATTCCGGCGCAGATAGTCGCTTGGCGACAGCTCGTTCCGATCCTCCCATCCGGCGACTTCGCTGCGATCAACGACGCCGTTGAAATTCAGCCGCCAGCCGAAGTCGAGGCGGCCGACGAGGGCGGGGACCGCGCCGCCGGTGTGGACAGTGACGATCGTGAGCTCGGGGTGGCGATCGAAGGTGCCCGAGTAGATCATGCGCGCGACGGTAAGAGCCGTGTCGCAGGGACGACCGACGACCTCCGCGAGCCGGTAGGGAACCTGAACCTCGTGACCGAGCGGGAACATCGGAGGGTGGAGATGGACGGCTGTGCCGCGCGCGGTCGCCAGTTCCCAAAGCCACTCGCACGCAGGGTCATCGAGGAAGCGACGCTCCGCGCCGTCGCCCCAACTCGTCGCGATGCTGATCGCCTTCGCGCCGTCGCGATCGAGTGCCGCCTCGACGAACTCCCGACACCGCTCGTCGAACGGGTTGGCGTCGACCATGATCTCGAAATCTTCGGGGTGACGCTCCCTTAGGCCGAGCTTGTCCTCGAGCAACATCTGGAGCGTCGCATGCACGTCCCCACCGCTGAGCTGTGCCCAGAACTCAACCTCGCCACCGTTACTCAAGACCGCCGTCGAGACGCCTCCCTCTCGCTGGCCGGCAACCGTCGTGGCTTCGTCCAGCCACTCCGGATAGAAGACGTTTCCGCGGGCGGCCTGGGGCAACGGCGCGTCGGGACGATAGGCACCAACCCGGCTCAAAATGCGCTGAGGGGCTTCACCCAGCGGATGGCGGTGCGTGTCGATGACGGGCATTCCTGCTGCTCTCAGTCGTCCTCCCGGCACCCTCGCCTGTTCTTGGGGAAGAGCATCAGAGCGTACCTCCGCGTCTCGTCACCCAAGATGTTTTGATCGGAAAGCCGATCAAACCTCTCCGGCAGCGTGCGTCTCGTCGAGGACACGCTGCGCGACCGCGAACGCGGTGTTCGCGGCCGGAACGCCGCAGTAGATCGCGGCGTGGAGGAGGACCTCCTTGATCTCATCGGCGCTCAGCCCGTTTCGAAGCGCGGCGCGGACGTGGAGCGCGAGCTCCTCGTCGCGGCCGAGCGCGATCAGCGCGGTCAGGGTGATGCAGCTACGCGTCCGGCGGTCGAGCCCCGGCCGCGTCCAGATCTCACCCCAGGCGTAGCGCGTGATGAGGTCCTGAAACTCGCGGGTGAAGTCGGTCGTGCGGGCGATCGCGCGGTCGACGTGGTCGTCGCCGAGCACCTCGCGCCGCGTGCGCATGCCCTCGTCGTGGGTCACAGGTGCTCCAGCAGCAGGGCGTTCACAGCCTCCGAGCCCTCGACGTTCGCCAGGTGGCGCGCCCTGGGGAGGACGACGTGGCGTGCGTCGGCGATCCCCGCGGCGAGCAGCTCGCCGTGCTGCGGCGGGGTCGAGGGATCGTCGGCGCCGGAGACGACGAGCGTCAGCGCGGCAATCCGGCCGAGCTCGTCGCGGACATCCCAACGCGCGAGCGCGTCGCAGCAGCGCGCGTACCCTTCGGCGTCGATCGAGAGCAGCATCGCGCGGTAGCGTCCCACGTCGGGGAACGCCGGCGTGAACCAGCGTTCCAGCACGGCCCCGACAACCGCTTGCATGCCCCCGGCGCGAACGACCCGCGCCCGCTCCTCCCACATCGCCGGCTCGCCGAAGCGGGCGGAGGTGCAGCAGAGCACGAGCCTGTCGAGCCGCTCCGGCGCGTCGAGCGCGATTCGCATGCCCACGGCGCCGCCGAGCGAGAGCCCGACGAAGGAGAAGCGCTCCGGCGCATGGGCGAGCACGCCGGGGACGAGGTCGCGAACGTCGGCGATATCCTCGAGCGCGGCTCCGCCGTGACCCGGGTAGTCGTGCCGGAGGACGCGAAACCGTTTCTCGAGTGCGGGCGCCTGCGGATCCCACATCGCACTCGTCGACCCGAGCGATCCGGCGAGCACGACGGTACGGGTCACGTCGGCCCGTAGAGCGCGAGCGCGCGGTCGACGAACGCCTCTGCGGCGCCGAGGTACTGCTCGGGCCTCGCGGCTTCGACCCCGAGCCGGCGCGCCTCGGAGAGCACGTCGTCGTCGCGAACGTTCGCGCGCATCCGCTCGGCGTCGACCTCGAGCCCCGTGAGGGTCTCACGCATCCACGACGCGGCGCTGCCTGAGTACGCGAGCGCATCCGAGAGCGGGCCCCACTCCGCGTGCCAGCCTCCCGCCGCCCGCTCGTGCTCCTGCGCGAGCACGGCCGGGAGCACGCTGGCGGCGGCGCGCGCACGGATGGCACACGCGCGCGCGAGTGTCGATCCGACCGGATTCCGCTTGTGCGGCATCGTGGACGACGTCCCGTCGGCCGGCTCGCGAACCTCGCCGATCTCCCTCTGCGCGAGCAGCACGACGTCGAGCGCGATCTTCTCGCAGACCCCCGCCGCGATCGCGAGTCCGGCGGCGAGCACGGCGACGGGAACCCGCATCGTGTGCCAGGGGAGCGGCGGCTCGGACAGCCCGACCTCCTCCGCATACAGCCTCCGCACCTCGAGCGCCCGGTCGGCGAGGGCGGCCAGCGTTCCCGCAGCACCGCCGAGTTGCGCCGGCAGGTCGGCCTGCGCGACCGCGGCGCGGGCCTGCAGGAGACCAACGAGCCACCCCGCGGCCTTCAGCCCGAACGTGACCGGCGTCGCCTGCTGCAGCAGCGTCCGTCCCGCCATCAGCGTCGTCCGGTGCTCCTCCGCGAGCCGCGCGCACTCGCCCGCCAACCCGTCGAGCTCCGCGAGGACGAGCGCGCGCGCTTCGCGCGCGACGAGCATCGCGGCCGTATCGAGGACGTCCTGGCT
>JALZFG010000313.1 GCA_030861645.1 Actinomycetota bacterium | reverse complement strand
GCACCGTGATGTGCCTCTCCTCGATCAGCACCGCCACGCCCGCCGATGTCGCGGCCGCCGCGCCGGATGTGACGCGGTGGTTCCAGCTCTACTGCTTCCGCGACGACGGCGTCACCCGCTCGCTCGTCGAGCAGGCGGTCGAGTCCGGCTTCCACGCGCTCGTGCTGACCGCGGACGCGCCTGTCGTCGCGAAGCGCGAGCGCGACCTGCGCAGCGGGTTCGCGATCAGCCCGGATGTCCCGGTTCCGAGCCTCGCGGCCGTCCTCGGCGCGCCCGCGGCCGGGAAACCCACCGAGCTCTTCGCCCACGTGAGCCCGTCCGTAAGCTGGCGCGACCTCGCGCGGCTCGCATCCGACGTCGAACTTCCGGTGATCCTCAAAGGCGTCTTGACGGCCGAGGACGCGCGCCTCGCCGTGGAGCACGGCGCGGCTGCGGTTGTCGTCTCGAACCACGGTGGGCGGCAGCTCGACGGTGCAGCTGCGTCCGTTGACGCCCTTCCCGAGGTCGTCGACGAGGTGGGAGACGAGCTCGAGGTGCTCGTCGACAGCGGGATCCGTCGCGGAAGCGACGTCGCCGTCGCCCTCGCGCTCGGTGCGCGCGCCGTGCTCGTCGGCCGCCCGTTCTTGTGGGCGCTCGCGGCGCGGGGCGAGCGGGGTGTCGTGCACGTCCTCGAGCTGTTGCGGGAGGAGCTCGCCGTCACGCTCGCGCTCCTCGGGTGCGCATCGCCCGCCACAGTGACGAGGTCGCATGTCGCGCGGCCCGTATGATCGCGCGATCGGCGAGCGCATTCACATCGCCGCGCGCGAGGGTCGCGCGGTGCGCGTCGAGAACGGTCGGGAGCTCCGCGTGATCGACGTCGCCGGGGGACAGGTCGCGGACACGTGGGCGTTCACGAACGATGACCCGAGCGAGTTCCACAGCGCCCAGCACACGCGCGCGGTCGCAAGCCGTCTCTTTCCGCGCCTCGGCGAGCAGTTCGTGACGAACCGCCGTCGCCCGATTCTCACCCTTGTCGAAGACGAGACGCCGGGCGTCCACGACATGCTCATCGCAGCGTGCGACCCGCCGCGGTACGACGGCCTCGGCGTGAAGGGCTGGCACGCGTCGTGCGAGGAGAACTTGAAGGACGCGCTCGGCGCCCTCGGCGTGGAGGCGCCGCGCTTCGCGCCCCAGCCGATCAACCTGTTCATGAACACCCCGGCGCTGCCGGACGGGACGATCGACTGGCTCCCGGCGAAGACGAAGGCGGGCGATCACGTCCTCCTGCGCGCGGAGCTCGACCTCATCCTCGCGGTTTCCGCGTGTCCGCAGGACATCGTCGCGATCAACGAGAAGAACCCGACGCCGATCGAGATCGAGCTGCTCTAGCTCTTACCGCAAGACCGCCTGGGTCTGGGTGACGCGCGCGACCAGCCGTCCGTCGGCGTCGAGGACGTCGGTTTCGACGACGATCACCGAGCGCCCGGCGTGGAGCGGGCGCGAGAGGGCCTCGACGTAGCCTTCGCGGACGGCCCGTAGGAAGTGCGTCGTCGAATCGATCGTCGCGGTTCCGGTCGCCGCGTCGGGCAGGTTGAGGAACGCGCACGTCGCACCAGCGCTGTCCGCGAGCGCCATGATCGCGCCGCCGTGGAGGACTCCGTCCGCCGTGCAGTGCTCCGCGCTCCACGAGAGCCGAGTCCGCACGCAGTCGCTCCTGCTCGCGACCACCTCGATCCCGAGCGTCTTCGCGAACGGCATCGCCTGATGCAAGAGCCGCGTCTCGCGTTCGTCGACTTCGGCCGGCTTGCCGATGCCGGTCACCTTTCGCGCCGCGCGCCTCCTCGAGGAGCCTTCAGGCACTCTCCCAGACGAGACGGGCGGTTTGCCGCGTGCCCGCGAGCAGGATCGGCGGCGTCGACAACGTCAACGTCTTCCCCCTCACTTCGACGAGACGTTCCTGGTCGACGCCGGCCCAGTTGGGAAACAAGCTGAGTTCCACGTGGTGAATCACCCTGTTCCCAAGGAGTTGATACCGGCCGCAATAGGACACGTAGGTTTCGGCAGCTTGTGCTTTCTCGGCCGCGCTCCCTCCCAGGAGATCTTCGCTCGAAAATTCTGTCCGATGAGGGCTCATGATTGCGACCGACATGTAGCCATCATCGGTGTAGATGATGTATCCGACGGCGTCTTTCCCGAGTGGGTAGGTGACGCGACCGTCCGCAGCCCGGTTTTCCCACGATAGGAGTTTCCACGTGCCGATGAGCGGATTCGGCGTCATCGCCACTCGCCGCAGCCGGAATGCCTTCGGGGGTCGCGCGTGCTCACCCTATCGGGCATGCGACGGGACCGTCTCAAGGAACGCGGCCCCCCGTGCTGGGCACGGCGCTCGTGGCGCGGGTCGCGGAGGCGCACCCGTGACGCGCCTCGCCGGCCGTTTGCGTCGCGACAGCGCGTTTACGGGTCACCTGCGCGTGGGTTCTGAGCGGCTGTGCCGAAACCTCCCCCGCCGGCGGTCTCGACGACGACGAGGTCGCCGCCGCGAAGCTCGAGCGTTCCTTTGCCGCGGAGCGAAATTCGCCGACCGTCGCGCTCGAGCCAGACGGCGCTCGTCTCCCCGTCCTCGCCGCCTTCGAGGCCCCAGGGCGGGATCCGCGCGCGCTCGACCATCGTCGTGAGG
>JALZFG010000290.1 GCA_030861645.1 Actinomycetota bacterium | reverse complement strand
AGACGGGCGGCCGCGGCCAGTACGGTCACGTCTACATCGACGTCGAGCCGGCGGAGCCGGGCAGTGGCTACGAGTTCATCGACCGGATCGTCGGCGGCGTCGTGCCGAAGGAGTTCGTTCCCGCGGTCGACCTCGGTGTCCAGGAGGCGATGGAGTCGGGAGTTCTCGCGGGCTACCCCGTGGTCGACGTGCGGGTGACGCTCGTCGACGGCTCCTACCACGAGGTCGACTCGAGCGAGATCGCGTTCAAGGTCGCGGGCTCGCTCGCGTTCAAGAGCGCGATGCAACGCGCGAGGCCGAAGCTGCTCGAGCCGGTGATGGCCGTCGAGATCGTCACGCCGGACGAGTACCTCGGCGACGTGATGGGCGACCTGAACGCGCGCCGCGGCCGCGTCGAGGCGCTCGAGCAGCGCGGGAACGCACAGGTCGTACGGGCAAAGGTGCCGCTCGCGACGATGTTCGGGTACGCAACCGACCTGCGGTCGACGACGCAGGGTCGGGCCACGTTCACGATGCAGTTCGACTCGTATTCAGAAGTGCCTTCGACAATTCTGAATACTCTTCTGGAAGGCGCGACAAGCGACAGTTACGGCGCTGTCGAGCGAAATCGGTGATTTTGCCGGAGGTAAGGGTTTATGGGTAAGCAGAGGTTCGAGCGCACGAAGCCGCACATCAACATCGGGACGATCGGTCACATCGATCACGGGAAGACCACGCTGACGGCCGCCATCACGAAGGTGCTGGCGGAGCGCGGGACGAACACGCAGTACCGCGACTTCGACTCCATCGACAAAGCACCGGAGGAGCGGCAGCGCGGGATCACGATCAACACCACGCACGTCGAGTACGAGACGGACAAGCGGCACTACGCCCACGTCGACTGCCCCGGGCACGCGGACTACATCAAGAACATGATTACCGGCGCCGCGCAAATGGACGGCGCGATCCTCGTCGTTTCCGCCGCCGACGGGCCGATGCCGCAGACGCGGGAGCACGTGCTGCTCGCGCGCCAGGTGAACGTCCCGGCGATGGTCGTCGCGCTGAACAAGGCGGACATGGTGGACGATCCCGAGCTGCTCGAACTGGTCGAGATGGAGGTGCGCGAGCTTCTGACGAAGTACGAGTTCCCGGGCGACGACATCCCGGTCGTGCACGTCTCCGCGCTCAAGGCGCTCGAGGGCGACCCCGAGTGGACGCCGAAGATCATCGAGCTGATGGAGGCGGTCGACGACTACATCCCCGAGCCCGAGCGCGACGTCGACCGGCCGTTCCTGATGCCGATCGAGGATGTGTTCACGATCACCGGCCGCGGCACCGTGGTCACCGGCCGCATCGAGCAGGGGACGATCAGCACGGGCGACGACGTCGAGATCGTCGGCATCCACCCCGAGATCGAGAAGACGGTGGTGACCGGGCTGGAGATGTTCAACAAGACGCTCGACTTTGCCCAGGCGGGCGACAACGCCGGCGCGCTCCTGCGGGGGATCAAGCGGGAGGAGGTCGAGCGCGGCCAGGTGCTCGCCAGGCCCGGCTCGATCACGCCGCACACGCACTTCCGCGCCGAGGTGTACGTGCTCTCGAAGGACGAGGGCGGCCGCCATACGCCGTTCTTCAACGGCTACCGGCCGCAGTTCTACTTCCGCACCACCGACGTGACCGGGTCGATCAAGCTGCCTGAGGGTCAGGAGATGGTCATGCCCGGAGACAACACGAACATGGAGGTCGAGCTGATCCAGCCGATCGCGATGGATACGGGCCTTCGCTTCGCCGTCCGCGAGGGCGGCCGAACGGTCGGCGCCGGCGTCGTCACCGAGATCATCAGGTAGGAGGCCCGGCACGCGACGTGGCGCAGCAGAAGATCCGCATCAGGCTGAAGGGATATGACCACACGCAGCTCGACCGGTCGGCTCAGTCGATCGTCGAGACGGCGCAGCGCACCGGTGCCACGATCACCGGCCCTGTGCCGCTCCCGACCGAGAAGAACGTCTACACGGTTATTCGTAGCCCGTTTAAGGACAAAGACTCACGGGAGCACTTCGAGATTCGGACACACAAGCGGCTGATCGACATCCACAGCCCGACGCCGAAGACGATCGACTCGCTGATGCGCCTCGATCTCCCGGCCGGCGTCGACATCGAGATCAAGCTATGAATTTGCTATGCAAATTCAGTGGTTCACGCGAGGACAGCTCCGCTGCCCCGCGTCTATCTCTTCACTTTCGCCGGAGGCGAAAGTGAAGGGGATCGTGGGCAGAAAGCTCGGTATGACAAGAGCGTTCGATCCGGAGACGGGACTCGTGACGCCGGTGACCGTGATCGAGGCCGGCCCCTGTCCCGTGGTGCAGGTCAAGAGCCCGGCGACGGACGGCTACGACGCGGTCCAGCTTGCCTTCGAGCCGGTCGCCGCGCGGAAGCTGACGAGACCCGAGCTCGGCCATCTGGGGAAGGCCGGGGTCGAGCCGCATCGGCGTCTGGTCGAGTTCCGGGGCGCCGCCGACGGACTCTCCGCCGGCGACACCGTGACCGTCGAGGCCTTCAAGCCCGGCGACCGCGTCAAGGTGTCCGGAACCTCGATCGGCAAGGGCTTTGCCGGGACCGTCAAGCGTCACGGATTCGGGCGCGGTCCCGAGTCCCACGGCTCGCACAACGTCCGCAAGCCCGGCTCGATCGGTGCCTCGGCGACGCCGTCACGCGTCTTCAAGGGCTCTCGGATGGCGGGCCGCCTGGGCGGCAAGAGCGTGACGCAGGTCGGTCTCGTCGTCCACGAGGTGGATCCTGAGCGAAACCTGCTGTTGGTCAAGGGCGCCGTGCCGGGTCCGAAGAACGGCGTCGTGGAGATCCGAGAGGACACCCGGTGATCGCTGGCGCGACGGCACCGGTCTTCGATGCGGGTGGGACGCGTGCGCGCGAGCTCTCGCTCGACCCGGCGATCTTCGCGGCCGAAGTCAAGCCGCACCTCGT
>JALZFG010000283.1 GCA_030861645.1 Actinomycetota bacterium | reverse complement strand
GACCACCGCGGGATGGGGCCCCCGCGACGCGCCAGGGAAGCCGACTGCCGGCGCCTGCAACGCGGCGTCAGCGCGATCGCGGCTTTGCGCGGGGCGCGCCCCGCCCGCAACGAGCGGCGCCGAGGATACGGTTCCAGCGTGAGCGTCCGCCCGAAGCGCAAGACGTATGCGATCGAGCTCGACGCCGCGGGAGCGCTGAGGACGGAGCGCGGCATCGAGCTCGAGGTCCCGGAGGGATGGACGCCCGAGCACCTCGTCCTGGCAGCGCTCGCCCTCTGCTCGGTGAACAGCCTCGAGCACCATGCACGCCCGATGTCACTCGGGGGGGCGACGGTAGGCGCGTCTGGAGTCGTCGCCCCGCGCGAGGAGGACGGCGCCTGGGCGTTCGTCGAGATCGAGTGCGGCATCGAGACCCAGCTCGAGCCCGCCCAAAACGCCGACGGCCTCCGGAAGCTGCTCGGGAGGGCCGAGCGTGGCTGCTTCGTCGGATCGTCGCTCACGGCAAAGCCGCGCTACCGCTGGACCGTGAACGGCGAGCGAGTGCTGTGAGCGTCGTCACGCTCGACGTCGAGGCGGTGCGCGCGCGGTTCTCCGCGCTCGAAACCTCGCTCGCCTTCTTCGACGGCCCCGGCGGAACGCAGGCGCCGAATGAGGTGATCGACGCGATCGCGCGCTACCTGCGCAATTCGAACGCGAACGTCGGCGGCCCGTATCGCACCAGCCTCGCGACCGAGGCCCTGATTGCGAACGCGCGGGCGACGGCGGCGCGGTTCCTCGGGTGCTCGACGGAGGAGGTCGTCTTCGGCGCGAACATGACGACGCTCAACTTCGCCCTCACCCGCGCCGCGGCCCGCGAGCTGCGCGAGCGGGACGAGGTCATCGTGACCCGCCTCGATCACGACGCGAACATCTCGCCCTGGCTCGAGCTCGAGCGCGACCTCGGCATCGTCGTTCGCTTCGCGGAGGTCAGCGACGACTGCCGCCTCGACCTCGCCGACCTCGAGCGCAAGCTCTCGAAGCGGACACGCGTCGTCGCGTTCCCGTGGGCGTCGAACGCGGTCGGGACGCTGGTCGACGTCAGCGAGGTCACCGGTCTCGCTCACGACGCGGGCGCGCTCGCCTGGATCGATGCCGTGCACTACGCGCCGCACGGCCCGATCGACGTCGCCGCTGCCGCCGCCGACGTCCTGATCTGCTCCCCGTACAAGTTCTACGGCCCGCACCTCGGGCTCGCGTTCGCCCGCCGCGAGCTCCTCGAGCGTTGGCGGCCGTACAAGGTGCGGCCCGCGCCCGACGAGCCGATCGGCCACCGCTACGAGACCGGCACGCTCCCGCACGAGCTGCTTGCCGGCTTCATCGGCGCCGTCGACTACCTGGAGTCGATCGGGTTCGACGCGATCCGCACGCACGAGCGCGAGCTGGGCGACCGCTTCCTCAGCGGCCTGCCCGCAGCCTGCCGCCTCTACGGTCTTCCGACGATGGACGGCCGCGTGTCGACGTTCGCTTTCACGGTCGCGGGGCGACCACCGCGCGACGTCGCCGTTCACCTCGGCGAGCGCGACATCGCCGTCTGGCACGGCAACTACTACGCATTGGAGATCATGCGGCGCCTTGGTCTCGACGAGGGCGCCGTTCGCGTTGGAATCGTCCATTACAACACGGCCGCGGAGGTCGATCGCCTTCTCGGCGAGCTCGAGCTGCTGTAAGCCGCGCTTTCCGGAAGCTGCGTCTCGGCGGCGGCGCCGTCGGGCCCTACGCTGCGACCCCCCAACGCGTCACGGCGCTCGCGCGGGCGAAGCTGCGGCTCGCGCGCTCGTCAACGGAGACGACGACCGGGCCGTGCGCGATCAGGCCGTCAGCCGCGCGCTCCTTGAGCAGGTCAGAGTAGAAGCCCTCGACAAGCCATTCCCGCCCGGGAACGACCGAGGCGCGGAGGCGGATGCGGACGAGCGTGTCGGCGAGCTCGTCGATCGTCTCGACCCACGGTCGGCGCACGAACGTCGTCGAGCTCTCGGGGAGGATCGCTGATACGGATGCGACGAGCGCCTCCCCGGACGCGCGATCGGTGACGAAGAGCTCGACGGCAAGCTCCTTCGCGCCACGCGGCAGCACGCGCACCGCGGGAATCTGCGAATTGTGGACGTGAATCGCCTCGCCGTCGAGCGTGCGCAGCTTCGTGTGCCGCAGCGAGACGTCCTCGACGACCCCCTGCAGCTCGAGAGCCGCGATCGCAATCGTGTCGCCGACGGAGTACCACCGCTCGAGGAACATCGTGAGACCAGCGAGGACGTCGGTGAGCAGCCGCTGCGCGGCGAAGCCGGCGATGACGAGGAGGAAGGATGCCCCGGCGAGGGCCGCGAGGCGGTCGATCCCGCCGAGCAGCTGCGCAACCGAGAGCACCGCGGCAGCCGTGAAGCCCGCGTAGGCGATCGTGGCGCGGACGAACGAGACGAGCGTCTCGCGACGCTTGACGTTCGTGATCTTCCCCGTCTCGTCGAGACGTCGATCTCTGTGCTTGCTGTCCTGCCATGCGAGGACGCGACGGGCGATCAGCCCGCTCGCGCGCGACAGGAGCCACGCCGCCAGGAAGAGCAGCACAATCACGAGCAGCCGCCCCCAGGGAGAGGTGACGGGCGTCTTGTCACTCAGGAGCTGCGAGAGCGGATCGAGCACGGGGCCTCCAAAAGGGGTTACAAGCTTTTCGTGTTTCACGCTAGCGGCGGCTGTTCGCAAGTCACAAGCGCAGCACCGGGATCTTTACTCAGGCTTAAATGCCTGACGTGCGCTTGCTCGTTCTCGGCGGCACGCTGTTCCTCGGCCGCGCGGTCGTCGAGGCCGCGCTCGCGCGCGGCGACGAGGTCACGATCTACACGCGCGGGCAGACGAATCCCCACCTGTTTCCGGAGGTCGAGCGGCTCCGCGGTGACCGCGAGCGCGACCTCTCGCCGCTGCGCGGAAGGACCTGGGACGCGCTCGTCGACACCTCCGGGTACGTGCCGCGGGTGGTGCGGGCCTCCGCCGAGGCGCTCGCGGACTCGGGGGCGCACTACACCTTCGTCTCCAGCATCTCGGTCTACCGCGACTTCAGCGAGGGGCCGCGCGAGAACTCGCCACTCGAGACCCTCGCCGATCGTGAGAGCGAGAACGTCCAGGAGCATTACGGGGCGCTGAAGGCGCTATGCGAGGAGGTGGTGCGGGACGTCTACGGACAGCGCGCGCTCGTGCCGCGCGCGGGGCTGATCGTCGGGCCGCACGATCCGACCGACCGGTTCACGTACTGGGTGCGTCGGGTGGCGCAGGGCGGCGACGTTCTCGCTCCCGGCTCGCCGGCACAACGGGTTCAGTTCGTTGACGTGCGCGACCTCGGCGAGTGGATGCTCCGGATGGCGCAGTCGCGCCGGGGCGGGACGTTCAACGCGACGGGGCCGGTGCCGTCCGTAACGATGGGAGAGCTGCTCGAGAGCTGTCGGCGCGTCAGCGGAAGCGACGCGAACCTCATCTGGGTCGACGACGCCTTCCTGCTCGAGCGCAGCGTCGGTGAGTGGCAGGAGCTGCCGCTCTGGGTTGCGCGACCCGAGCTCCGCGGGATCCACGCTGCGGATGTGGCGAGAGCGCTCGCCGCCGGCCTCACGTTTCGGCCGCTCGAGGAGACTGTGCGCGCGACGCTCGAGTGGGCGAGCTCGCCGGAGGCCGGCGAGCCGTCGCGGAAGCAGGGGGTTCAGCTGCCCGAGGCGGGACTTCGGCCCGAGCGTGAAGCGGAGCTCCTCGCTGCGTGGCGCGAGCAAGCCGGCGCGCGGCCGGAGCGAGCGTGAGCGGCGGAGACTACTCGGCGACGCCGCTTGCGAAGAAGCTCGGCGTCAAGGAGGGCTCGCGACTGAAGGTGCTCGGCGCCCCTCCGTCCTTTCCGCTCACAGGTCTGACGCGGGCGCCGGTCGACGTGACCGTCCTCTTCACCGCTCGCCGGCGCGAGCTGGAGCGACGATTCCCCGCGCTCGCAGCCGAGCTCGCTCGCGACGGGGGACTCTGGATCGCGTACCCGAAGAAGGCGGCGCGAGAGCCGACGGACCTGACGTTCGCCTCGGTGCAGGAGATCGGGCTCGCCGGCGGGCTCGTCGACAACAAGTCCTGCTCGATCGACGAGACCTGGACGGCCGTCCGGTTCGTGCGGCGCCGGGAGGATCGGTGAGCGGCGCAGGCGACGCCCGCCGAGGAGCCTCGCCAGGGACGTTCGTCTACCGCGACGCCGTGCGCTTCCGCGATCTCGACGGGATGGGGCACGTGAACAACGCCGTCTTCCTCACGTACATGGAGTCTGCGCGCTCGGCGTTCCTGCTCGAGCACGGCCTCATCGCAAGCCTCGCCGACCTGCGCGTGATCCTCGCGCGCGTCGAGATCGACTTTCGCTCGCAGCTCGAGTTCGGGGAGACCGTCGACGTCGAGGTCCGCCCCGCGAAGCTGGGAACGAAGAGCTTCGAGCTCGAGTACGAGCTGCGCGCGGGGGACCGCGTCGTGGCGAACGCCACGAGCGTCCAGGTCGGGTTCGACTACGAGACGGGCGAAACGATCGCGATCCCGGAGCGGTGGCGTAAGCTCCTGACGCCCGAATGAGCGTCTACGAGCGCGAGGTCCTTCCGAACGGTCTGCGGATCGTCACCGCGCCGATGGCGCACGCGCAGTCGGTGACCTGCTTCCTCATGTTCGCGGCCGGCTCGCGCTATGAGACGCCCGAGACGAACGGCGTTGCCCACTTCGCCGAGCACATGTTCTTCAAGGGCACCGAGCGACGACCGAGTGCGCGGGAGATCGCCGGCGAGATCGACGCGATCGGCGGCGAGTTCAACGCATTCACGTCCAAGGAGTACACGGGCTACTACGTCCGCTGCGCCGCCGAGTCCATCGACATCGCCTTCGACGTCCTCGTCGACATGATCCGCCACTCCAAGTTCGATCCGGACGAGATCGAGCGCGAGAAGGGCGTGATCCTCGAAGAGCTGAACATGTACCTGGACACGCCCCGCGACATGATCGACGCGGTCTACGAGGAGCTCCTCTACGGCGACCAGCCGCTCGGGTGGCTGATCATCGGTCGCCCGGAAGCGATCCGGAGCGCGACACGCGAGACGTTCCTCGACTACATCGGGCGCTGGTACACCCCGTCGCGGCTGGTCGTCGGCGTCGGCGGTCGAATCGAGGGCGACCTGAGCGGCCGCCTGGAGG
>JALZFG010000229.1 GCA_030861645.1 Actinomycetota bacterium | reverse complement strand
GTCGCCGGCATAGTAGGCCTTGAAGTCGACGATGCGAACGCGACCGGTGGAGGCGAGCTCGGCGATCAGCCGGCGCGACCAGCCGGCGTCCGCATCGAGCTTGAACTCGAGCGTGGGATCGACGTCGAGCCAGGGCTGGACGTCCGCTCGCGTGGAGACGACGAAGCGAACGCGCCGGTACGCGCGCCCGATCGCGTCGCCGAGCGAGCGGCCCGCCTGGCGGAGTGCAAGGTCGAGCGCGGCGCTCTCGAGCGCCCAGCGGCGGTGGTTCTGCGACAGCTCGTTCCGCTCCGAGCGGAAGAGCGCCAAGCCCTCGAGCCGCGGAGAGAGCTCCCCGAGTGAGTAGCGGCCCGCGAGCGGCAGGTTCTCGGGGAACCATTCGTGCTCCTGCGCGTCGTAGGTGACGTCCTCGCCGCGCCCCTCCTCACCGCCTCCGCGCAGGACGACCGTCGTGGTCACCCGCTTGAAGCGGGTCGAGACCTCGAGCTCCCGCCGCTCGAGGGAGTAGCCCTCGACCGCGAGCGGAAGCTCGGCGAGCTCCGCGTACTCACTCACGCGACATGTTGTAGCGCGCCGCAATGCGATGGCTCCGGTGGGCGCCTCCCTGCAGCTTGAAAGGGATGCCGCCTACACGCGCCTCCGGACGCGCGCGTGCGGCGGGACCGGCTGATTCCTCGTATCCTGGCGTGTCTGAGCTTCAGCGTGACGATGGCAATCCGTAGGTACCTCTCGACGGCGGACGCGCGAGGATGATTCCGATATCGCGATTCAGTGCGAGAGCGGCCGCCAGTGGTACAGCACGTCCTGTTGACTGAGGGGTACGCGCGACGCTCGCGTCGTCATCGACGCGCTCGGGTGCACGACCCTTGAGGAAGCTTCCGCCAACCTTCTTGACACGTCTTGGCGTCCCGTGGCTGTGGGGAGCGGACGTCGAGAAGGCCTGGATCTTTATGCGCTTCAACGTTGTGCCGATCACGACGATGCTCATGGCGCCCGGTTCGTACGCCTACGGGATCTGCCGTCTACCACGCACGGGGGGTGCGGTCCTCGCCGTGAACCACCTCTCTGCGATCGACCCCCCGCTCGTCGGCTCCTTCTCGAACCGCGCAATTTGGTACATGATGAAGTCGGAGCTGCTCGATGTCGCCGTGATCGGCGAGGCGCTCACTTGGACGGGTGCGTTCCCGATTCGCCGTGGTGAGAGCGACCGTGAGGGCCTGCGGAAGGCCCGTGAACTCGTCCGGGAGGGCCACGTCGTGGGCGTCTTCGTGGAAGGGACGCGGCAGCGTTTCGGCTACCCGGCCGGGCGCATCCACGCCGGAGCGGTCACGATCGCAATGAAGGAGGGCGTGCCTGTCATCCCGTGCGGCGTCGAGTCCTTCGGCTGGTCGCGAAGGAACCGTCGCGCCTGCTGCGTCGTGTACGGCGAGCCGGTGAGGTTCGACGGGATCGAAGCCAGCGGGCGCGGCTACAAACGCGCCACGGAGATGCTCCGTCTCGAGATTCTCCGGCTCTGGCGACAGGCCGGGGAGGCCGTCGCCGCGCGCTTCCCTCTCGAGCTTCCGGACGGCACCCGACGCGAGAGCTGGCCGCGCGCCCGCGAGTTTCGAGCTGCGCGCACGCCGCGCCGCATCAGCGGCCTTGCCTGAGGCGGCGGATGGCCTAACCGCGAACGCTCGTGATGCAGGGGACCTGTCTCAGGAGCGGAGCTCGAAAGGAAGACGGGCATGCTGCGCTCGTGGAACGCGGCGACGTGGATGGGCCGTAGACGAAGGCGGAGATCGATGACCACCTGCTCCGCCGAAGGGAAGTTCGCAGTGGGTTCATGCAGTCGCCGCGAGGACCGGCGCCACGGTTGTCCGTCGGCGCGCGCGGTGCGCGGAGGAGCGACTCGCGCGTTCCAGCAGATGAGGCGCAAAAGGAGCGGAGGCGGCGCGAGTCGCGAGCGTCACGGTCGGGACGAGCCAGCGGGGGAGCGCGCGCAGGCCGTCCGCGCCGACAAGCTCGGCGCGATGATGCGCGCGCGCTCGCGCCCACGACCTTGCTTCAGCGAGCGGGCAGGCGTAGGGTCGGCGCGGGAACGGGCTCGGAAAGGAGAAGCTGTGCCACGCGTGGAGGAGAGCATCGTCATCAACCGGCCCGCGGAGGAGGTCTTTGCGTTCGTCACGACTCCCGAGAACGACCGTCTGTGGGTCTCGACCGCCGTGGAGAGGTCGCGCGAGTCGGAGGATCCGATCGGTGTGGGGTCGAGAATTCGCGCGGTCGACACGTTCCTCGGCCGGCGGATCGAGTCGACGTTCGAGGTGACGGAGCACGAGCCGAGCCGGCGCTCCTCGATCCGGCTCGAGGGGCCGATCGCGGCGCGCGGGAGCTACGTGCTCGATCCCGAGGACGGCACCACCCGCTTCCGTTGGATCTTGGACGCCGAGCCTGGCCTCGGCGGCTTGTACCTGGGCAGGATCACCGACCCGCTCGTCACGACGATCTTTCGACGGCGGCTCCGGCGCGACCTCCGCAGTCTCAAAAGCGTGCTCGAGGCGAAGGGTTAGGCCGGAAACACCCTCCTCTATCCGCTCACCCTACCTCGCTCGCGAGCAGGTCGTCCTCGGTCTCGCGCTCGCGGATGAGCCGTGACCGCCCGTTCCCGACGAGGACGGCGGCAGGCCTGGGAACGAGGTTGTAGTTCGAGCTCATCGCGACCGTGTAGGCGCCCGTCGCAGGGATGGCGAGGAGGTCGTTCCTCCGCGGCTCCGGGAGGAGAACTCGCCGGATCAACACCTCCTCCTCGCAGTGCTTCCCCGTGACGACGTAGGCGCGTCCCGCCGGCTCATCGGCGCGGTTCGCGAGCAGGGCGGTGTAGCGGGCGCCGTAGAGCTGCGGGCGAGGGTTGTCGGACATGCCTCCGTCGACCGCGACGTACGTCGTCGTCTCGCTTGCCTGCTTCACGACGCCGACGCTGTACAGGGTGAACCCCGCGCGGCCGACGAGCGAGCGGCCCGGCTCCAGCACCAGGCGCGGGCGCGGTAGGCCGTGGAGGTCCCAGGCTCGCTCGAGGCGCGCACGGAGGTCGCCCGCGAACTCAGGGACGCTCGGAGCGTCCTCGTCCTCGACGTAACGGATGCCGAGACCGCCGCCGAGGTCGACGACGGCCGGCGTCCAGCCCAGCGCCTCGCGGCAGCTCGCCGCGAACGCCGCGAGCCACTCGACCGTCATCCGCGCCGCCTGGGTATCCAGGAGCTGCGAGCCCACGTGGACGTGCAGCCCCGCGACGTCGAGGCCGGCGGCTCGCGCGCGCCCGACCGCGGCGAACGCATCCTCGGGTGGGAGCCCGAACTTCGAGCCGTGGTGGCCCGTCCGGATCGCGTCGTGCGTATCCGCCTCGATCCCCGCCGTCACGCGGACGAGCACGCGTCGGACGCCCGCCGCTGCCGCTCGCTCGATCTCGTCGAGCGCGTCGAGGACAACGAGCCACGAACCGGCATCGGCTGCGGCGCGGAGCTCCTCGTCGCTCTTGTTGTTGCCGTGGACGACGAGCCGGTCGCTGGGAACGCCGGCGCGCAGCGCAACCCGCAGCTCGCCGAGCGTCGAGACGTCCGCGCCGAGCCCCTCCTCCGCGAAGAGGCGGAGGAGAGCGACGTTCGGGAAGGCCTTGACGCCGTAGACGACGACGGCGTCCGGCGCCGCCTCCTGGTAGGCGCGTGCGTCCGCGCGCAGCGTCCGCTCGCAGTAGACGAGGAGGGGCGTCCCGAACTCCTCGGCGAGCGCGGACGCTCGGAGACCGCCGACTATGAGCTCGCCGTCCTCGATCGTCGCCGAGAGAGGGAAGAGATCAAGCATCACGGCCTCTTCTGCCCGGTACCGCGGCCGGTCTACCGCGATCGAGTGACGACCCTCCTCACCGCCGGGACGCCCTTGGCGCCTCCTCTGCTACGAGAAGCCCGAAGCCGGCCCCACAAGCGCCTCGGCAGCATCGGTCGCGTACAGAACCGGGTCGCAGCAGGCGCCCGCGAACCGCGCGTGATCGAATTCGAGGCCGCCGGCGAGGACGCGCACGGCGGCGAGCGCTGACCGAGCATCTCCGACGCGGCGAAGACGGCGCCCTTGTCGTCCTGAAGATCGCGGTTGTCGGAGAGCGGCAGCCCTTTGAGCATCCAGGGGAGGTCGGTGAGGCCGATCGCCGTCCCGGCCTTGCCGCGTGCAAGCTCGGCGACATCGCGGTTGGAGCTTCTACGGCACCATCGAGGAGCCCGTCGCGCATCCTCCAACAGCCGCGCGAAGCCGAACTCGCTCGCTACCCAGAGGCAAACGTCTTCCCCGATCCCGGCAAAATCGAGATCTTGGTCGTTCTTCGGTCGCGTTCGGCACAAAACGTCGCGGCGTCCCTCCCACGACCCGCGGATCGGCGCGCGACTCAGCGACGAGGCGGGTCAGCTGCTAAAACACGCTCGTCGCTCGCTACCGCGTTCACTACACGCATCCCGACGGAGTCACCACGACCGCCGACTACGACAGCGAGCGCGACCTCGGCGTTTCCGACGTCATCGTCGTCGACGGCGAGCGCTGGCAGGTGCAGGAGGTCGAGCCGTTTCAGATCGAGGGCTACGACGCGCTGCTCGCGGTCGTCCCCCCTGCCGACGACTGACTCGAGCCGACGCGCCGAGCGATCGGGCAGCGCGACGGTGCGGCTCTACGCGGATGGCCGCAACGCCCACGCAGCGTCGACC
>JALZFG010000213.1 GCA_030861645.1 Actinomycetota bacterium | reverse complement strand
TTCATGGAGACTTCGACCCCCGGCGCAAGGACTCCGCCGACATACTCGCCCTCCGGCGAGACGACATCGAAATTCGTCGACGTTCCGAAGTCGACGACGACGCACGGCGCGCCGTACCGCTCCCTCGCCGCGACGGAGTTCACGATTCGGTCCGGCCCGACCTCGTGCGGATCGTCGTAGCGAATCGGGATTCCGGTGCGCACCCCCGGCGCGACGACGAGGATCGTCGCGTTCGTCGAGCGAGCGGCGAACTCCTCGTATGCCCGCACGAGCGGGGGGACCGTCGAGGAGAGGCAAATTCCGGTCAGCGAGCGGGGGTCGAGGAAGCTGCGCAGGAGGGCGCCGACCTCGTCGCCGGTCCGCTGTGACTCGGTCGCGATGCGCCACTGGTCGGCGAGCCGCTCGCCCTCGAACAGGCCGAACACCGTCTGCGTATTTCCGACGTCGACCGCGAGAAGCGCTCCATTTCGGTGAGACATGGACGACGAGCGTACAGAGCGCGAATGGGCCGTCCCGATGGCCGGCGCGCCGACGCGAATCGGCGGTTATTCGTCGTCGCTCGAGAGCGACTCGCCGATCTTTTCGGCCAGGTCCTCGGCCGTCAGCTTCTGCTCGTCGCCTGCGCCGCGCAGCTCCTCGACGGTAACGTCACTGGACGTGTAGATCTCGGCGCGCGGAATGATCCGCGTCGGGCGGTTCTTGTCCCAGACCCAGACGTCCTCCATCTTGAGGTGGAAAAACGGGTAGCTCGCCTGTGGGACGTAGTTCAGGTCGAGCTTGTTGCAGAGGTAGGTCGCGTCCTGGGTGAGGACGCAGTAGCGAAAGAGCCCGAACACGGCTGTGTACTCCTTCTTCAGCCGAAGCTCGAGCTCCGCCTCGAATTCGTCGAGCTCGTCGAGGTGGGACATCCACGTCATTCTAGCCCTGCGAGCAGGGACGTCACCGTCCCACGCCCGGGAACGACGAGCTCCGGGGCGAGTTCGGCGAGCGGCTCGAGCGCGAAGGCGCGCTCGTGCAGGCGCGGGTGCGGTACCTGAAGGCCCGCCTCGTCGATCACTTCCGCGCCGTAGAGCAGAAGGTCGAGGTCGATCATCCGCGGGCCGAAGCGCGGCCCCTTTCGCTCGCGACCCAGCTTCCGCTCGGTCGCGAGCAGGATCTCGAGCAGGTCGCGCGCCGTAAGCGTCGTGTCGACGGCGGCCGCGGCGTTGAGGAATTTCGGCTGGTCGAGGTCGCCGACGGGGTCCGTCTCGCGGAACCGCGAGACCGCCACGACGTCGACTCCGCGCTCGCGGCCAAGCCGCTCGAGGGCCCGACGCAGCATCGCCTCCCGGTCTCCGAGGTTCGAGCCGAGCCCGACGTATGCGCGCGTCAGTCCCCCTCGATCGGAAGGTCGAGCTGAATCCTCGCTCACTCACCGGCTCCGCTCGACGCACGCCGCGGAGTGAGCGAGCGCCAGCCCGGCGGGCCTGATTCCTACCTTTCGAACGCGGACACACACCGACTCGACGGGGAACCGCGCCACGATGGAGTCCGCAACCGCCGACGCGAGCGCCTCGAGCAGGTGAAATCGCCTCCCGTCCGACACCTCGCGGACGCACGCGGCCACGCGGTCGTAGTCGACCGTGTCCTCGAGGCGGTCGGACAGAGCATCGTCGCCGAGCTGCCAGGAAACGTCGTAGAGAAGCGTCCGTCCCGCCTCCCGCTCCTCCTCCGTGGCTCCGTGGTGCCCGAACACCTCGAGCCCAGACAGCTCGACGGTCACTCCCATGCAACGACGGCTCGCGCCGCGGTCAGCGCCTCGACGTGCTCTCGCACATCGTGGACGCGAAGGATCGTCGCGCCGCGCTCGAACGCCGCGACGGCCACCCCGACGCACGCGGCCGTCGTTCCGGTCGTCGCGCGCGGGTCGCCGAAGATCCGCCCGAGCGAGCTCTTGCGCGAGAAACCGACCATGACGGGACGCCCGATCGCAAGCAGCACGTCGAGGCGACGGATCAGCTCGAAGTTCTGGGCGACGGTCTTGCCGAAACCGATCCCCGGGTCGATGCAGACGAGCTCCTCGCGGACGCCTTGCGAGACCGCGAAGGCGAGGCGCTCCTCGAGGAACGCTGCGACTTCCTCGGCGACGTCGCGATACCGCGCGTCGAGCTGCATCGTCCGGGGGCGGCCGCGCATGTGCATCAGGCAGAGGTATGCGCCCGACTCGGCGACGACGCCCGCGAGCGCGGGGTCAGCGCGGAGCGCGGTCACGTCGTTCACCATCTGGGCGCCGAGAGCGAGCGCCCGTCGGGCGACCTGCGCCTTGCTCGTGTCGATCGAGACGGGAACGTCGCCCTGGAGCTCCTCGAGCACGGGGACGACGCGACGCAGCTCCTCCTCCGCACTGACACCGTCGGATGCCGGCCTCGTCGACTCCCCGCCGACGTCCACGATCGCGGCGCCGTCGGCGAACATCCGCCGCGCGGAAGCAACAGCGTCCGCCGGGCGGAAGTTGACGCCGCCGTCCGAGAAGCTGTCGGGCGTGACGTTGACGACCCCCATGACGGAGGGCCGCGGGAAGCGCTCGTCGATGGGATCGCGGGCGGCTGCCACACGGCGCAGCGTAACGCCGGAATTGACCTCAACCGCGTTTCGTGCTTAGCTCAACCATTCTCGCTCCGCCGGCGGGAGCTTTCGCAGCGATGGATGCGACGGCCACGACAACGGGTCCTCTCGGACAGCCACGCGGGATCCTGTTCGGGATCCTCATGTTCATCGTCACGATCGGGATCTACAGCCTGTACTGGACGTTCAAGACGTACGAGGAGATCAAGCAGCACTCCGGGGTCGGCTTGGGCGGCGTCGTCGGTCTCGTGATCTGGATCCTGCTTTCCATCGTCACGTTCTTCGAGCTCCCCTCGGAGGTCGGACAGATGTACCGGGCCGACGCGCGCGAGGCGCCGGTGACCGGCTGGACGGGGCTCTGGGCGCTCATCCCGATCGTCGGCCACATCATCTGGTTCGTGAAGGTCCAGGGGGCGCTCAACGCGTACTGGCAGAGCAAGGGCTTCGAGCCGGCGGAGCCGGCGCCCGCCCCGCTGAGCTAGGCGCCTCGAAGTCAGTTCCCCACGACGACTAGCTCGCGCGCACGGTCGAGCGCGAGACGTGCGCGCTCGCCGACGAGCTCGTCGCGCGTTTACCCACCTCTCACCAGTTGGTCACCGACTTTCAGCCCACGGCCGCGGCGCCGGCGAGCACGATCGACTCGGATAGGCACAACCGGAAGGGAGGATGATGGATCAGCCGACAACAACGCGGAGAGTGGGCTTCGTCGCCTTGCTGCTTGCGGCGCTCGCGGTTGCGACCGCAGCGACGGCCGGGCTGGCGACGGCAGCCAAGAAGAAGCGGCCGCTCTCCGGAACCATCACCGCCGACGGCTCCAGCACCGTCGGCCCGTGGACGACCGCCGCCGCCGAGCGTTTTCGCAAGCTGCACCCGAAAGTCCGGATCACGGTCGGCATCTCTGGCACGGGCGGCGGCTTCGAGCGCTTCTGCCGCGGCGAGACCGACCTCTCGGACGCGTCGCGGCCGATCACACAGTCGGAGGCAGCGACGTGCCGCGACAACGGCGTCGGGTGGACGGTCTTCAACGTCGCGAACGACGGGATCGCCGTCGTCGTGAACAAGGCGAACACGTGGGCGAAGTGCCTGACGACGGGGGAGCTGAGGAAGATCTGGGAGGCGGGCTCGAAGGTCGACAGCTGGCGCGACGTCCGCCCATCGTTCCCGAACGTCTCGCTGAAGCTCTACGGCCCCGGAACCGACTCGGGGACGTTCGATTTCTTCACGGAGAAGATCAACGGCAAGTCCCGCCGAAGCCGTTCCGACTACACCGCGAGCGAGAACGACAACATCCTCGTCCGCGGCGTCGAGGGTGAGCGCGGCGGCCTCGGCTACTTCGGCTACTCGTACTACGAGGAGAACCAGCGGCGCCTGAACGTCGTCCGCGTGAACGCGGGCGGCGGCTGCGTGGCGCCCAGCGCGAAGACCGTGCAGGCGAAGACGTACCGGCCGCTGTCCCGGCCGCTCTTCATCTACGCGAAGAAGGATGCGTTCCGGAGGCCGGAAGTGCGCGCGTTCATCGGCTTTGCGCTGAACAATCAGGCCAAGGTCGCCAAGGCGGCCCGGTTCGTCCCGCTGACGAAGAAGGAAGCGAAGAAGTCCCGCAACGTCTACCGCCGGGCTCTCCGCTGACGGAGACTCCGTCCTCGCTCTCCCGCTGGGAGTCCGGCCGACGGCGGCGGACTCTCAGCGGCTGGCGTCGGTGAACTCGCGAAACTCCCCGGTGACGAGGTGCGCCGTCTGCTCGCCGACGTCGACAGCGTGGTCGCCGATCCGCTCGAAGCAACGCGACACCATCAGCATCCTGAGCCCCCACTCTTGGGTGCGGGGATCGGACGCGAGCGACAGGACGTGCTGCACGGCGCGCCGGTTTGCGCGATCGATCAGCTCGTCCATCTCGGGGAGCGCCTCGGCTCGCTCGAGGTCGCGGTCGCGGAACGACTCCATCGCGACCCGGATCATCTCCTCCGCCCGCGACCCCATCTCCTCGAACGCCTCGAGTAGGGTTCGATTCGGGTCGTCGACCTTGCCGGCGAGCTTCGTGAGCTTCGCGATCGTCACGCAGTAGTCGGCCATCCGCTCCAGGTGAAGGTTGATGTGGAGCAGCGCCAGCACGAGACGGAGGTCGATGGCGACCGGCGTCTGGCGCGCCAGGAGCGACTCGATCCCCTCTTCGATCGCGAAGTAGCGCCTGTCGATCTCGTCGTCGAAGGTGATCACCTCGTCGGCGAGCTCGTCATCCTGATCGACGAGCGCGTTCAGTGCGCCCCGCAGCGATCTCAGAACGAACTCCGCTTCCTCGTGCACTGCCGCCTGGAGCTCGTCGAGCTCCTGCTGAAGGGTGATCCTCGGGATGCCTGTCTTCCCCGCCACGTCGCGAATCCCCGCCCCCTTGGCCTACCCGAACCGCCCGGTGACGTAGTCCTCCGTTCGCTTGTCGGTCGGGTTCGTGAAGATCTTCGGCGTTCTGTCGTACTCGACGAGCACGCCCGTCCGCCGGCCGCCCTCCTCCGCGATGTCGACGCTGAAGAACGCCGTCATGTCGGCGACGCGGGCTGCCTGCTGCATGTTGTGCGTCACGATCACGATCGTGTAGTCACGCTTCAGCTCGTGCATCAGATCCTCGATGCGAGTCGTCGAGATGGGGTCGAGTGCGGACGCGGGCTCGTCCATCAGGATCACCTCGGGCTCGACCGCGAGCGCGCGCGCGAGACAGAGGCGCTGCTGCTGACCCCCGGAGAGACCGAGCGCGTTGTCCTTCAGGCGGTCCTTGACCTCGTCCCAGAGGGCGGCCTGGCGCAGCGCGCGCTCGACGCGCTCCTCGAGGCCCGCCTTCATTCCGACGGCGCGGGGCCCGAACGCGATGTTGTCGTAGATCGATTTCGGGAACGGGTTCGGCTTCTGAAACACCATCCCGATCAGCCTTCGCACCTCGACCGGATCGACGCTCGACGCGTAGAGATCCTGGCCGTGGTACAGGACTCGGCCCTCGACCTTCGCCGTCGGAATGAGGTCGTTGAGCCGGTTGAAGCAGCGGATGAGCGTGGTCTTGCCGCAGCCCGAGGGGCCGATGAAGGCGGTCGTCGAGTTTCGGTAGACGTCGAGGCTGACGTCCGCGATCGCCGGCGCCCCCGCGTAGGAGACCGCGAGGCCGTGGACGCGAAAGACCGCCTCGCGCACCTCCCGGCCGGCACGCTCGCTGTCGGCGACCTGCCGCTGCACCTCGACGCGTCTCACGAGAGCGGGTGTTCGCTCCATTACCATCGCTTCCGAAACCTGTTCCGAACGAGGATCGCGACGGCGTTCAGCGACAGCACGATCGCGAGCAGCACGAGGATCGCGGCCGCGGCGAGCTTCGTGAACTCCGGGTCGACCTGCGTCACCCAGCTGTAGATCTGGATCGGAAGCGCGGTGAACGGACCGAGGACGGTGGGATCGAACGCGATGTAGGTGACGGCGCCGATCAGGATCAGCGGCGCCGTCTCGCCGAGCGCGCGCGAGAGCGCAAGGACCGCTCCCGTTGCGATTCCGGGAATCGCGGCGGGCAGGATCTGCCGCCAGATCACCTGCCACTGCGTCGCGCCGAGCGCGAGCCCACCCTCCCGAATCGAGGGGGGAACGGCTCTCAACGCCTCGCGGCTCGCGATGATCACGGTCGGGAGAACGAGCAGGGTGAGGATGATCGCGCCGGCAAGGAGGACACGGCCGAGCCCCAGACCGCGCACGACGAAGGCGAGGCCGAGGATCCCGTAGACGATCGACGGAACCGCGGCGAGGTTCTGGATGTCCAGCTCGAGCAGGCGGTTGTACCAGCGGCTCCTGTTCGCGTACTCCTCGAGGTAGATCGCCGTCAGGACGCCGAGGGGAACCGCCATCGCGAGCAGCAGGATTCCGAGCAAGATCGTCGCGAGAATGGCGGGCCGCGCGCCGGCGACTGCAGGATCCTGCGACGGGACGTTGCTCAGGAGCTGCCACGTGACGTGGCCCGCGCCGTCGCGGATGACCGTGTACAGCAGCGCCCCGAGCGCGATCAGGCCGAACGCCGTCGAGCATCCCAGGGCGGTCAGGAACGCCCAGGTCCTCCAGCGGCCGCCCGTGCCTCTCCCGGTCAGGCCGCTCGCCGGCGCGCTCACTCGTACACCTCCCGATACGCGCGGACGAGGCGAATCGCGAGGACGTTGAACGCGAAGGTCACGACGAAGAGCGTGAGCCCGACCGCGAAGATCGTCTTGTACTCGACCGATCCGGCCGGGACATCGCCTTGGCCCGCGGCGGCGATGAACGCGGCCATCGTCTCCACCTGCGCGCGGGGATCGAAGGACAGGCTCGGAAGCGTTCCCGCGACGAGCAGCGCGATCATCGTCTCGCCGACCCCGCGCGACAACCCGAGCACGAAGCTCGCGACGATGCCCGAGACGGCCGCCGGGACGACGACGCGCGTCGAGACCTGGAGCTTGTTCGCGCCAACGGCGTACGCAGCCTCGCGGAGAGACGGCGGAACGGCCGTCATCGCGTCCTCGGAGAGCGACGCGACCGTCGGGAGGATCATCACGCCGATGACGAGTCCGGCGGCGAGCGCGTTGAAGAAGGAGACGCCGATGCCGATGTCTCGCAGGAGCGGGGTGACGAAGATGAGGCCGAAGAACCCGTAGACAACGGTCGGGATCGCCGCGAGCGTCTCCAGGGCGGGCTTCAGGATCTGACGCGTTCGGGCACCTGCATACTCGCTGATGAAGATCGCCGCCCCGAGGCCGAGCGGAAGGGCGACGGCGCAGGCCCAGATCGTGACGGAGAGCGTCCCGATCAGGAGCGGGACGACGCCGAACTCGCCCGGCTCGAAGAGCGGCGCCCACGTGGTCCCGGTGACGAAGTCGAGGACGTCCACCTCGCGGAAGAACGCGATCGCCGGCTCGAGGAGAGCCGCGACGATCCCGATCGTCGTCGCGATCGAGACGAGCGCGGCAAACGCGAGCAACGCCTTGATCCCGACCTCGCCCCAGCGGATGCGCTTCGCGTGGAGCGCTGTGGCTCGATTGACCGCGACGGCGCGGGTCGCCATCAGATCGACGGCCGCACTCGACTCGGCGAGCTTCTGCTCCGGCTCCCGCGCTGGCGGCCGCGAGCGGTAGGCACTCGGAGGTCTGCGCGTGTTCGCATCCCCAGGCGATTCTTCCGCCGTCGCCTCGCCGCGTGGGTGGCAGCGGCGTGAAGATGTGGTGTGAATCCGGTGAAGCGGGGAGTTATCCGGGGAAGCGGCAGCGGACGACCAAGCCACCGCCCGAGGCGTGCGCTGCCTCGACGGCTCCTCCGGCCGTTCCGGCGATGTGCTTGACGATCGCGAGCCCCAGGCCCGTCCCGCGAGAGGCGCGTGCGTGATCCGCGCGGTAGAAGCGCTCGAACAGGCGCGGAAGCGCGTCGTCGGGAACGCCGACCCCGGTGTCGGCGGCCTCCACCACGACGTCGCCGCCCTCGCGCCGGACCGACAGGGTGCAGCGGGCACCGGGACCGGCGTAGCGAACGGCGTTCTCGAGCAGGTTCTCCGTGACGACGCGCAGCATGCGGGCGCGCAGGGGCACCGCGGCCTCGGCGTCGCCCTCGACGGCGACGAAGACGCCGGCCCGCGCGGAGGCCTCGGACAGCGTCGCGGCGACCTCGCGCAGCACCGGGAGCACGCGCGTCGTTCCGAGGGAGACGACCGTGCGGCCGGACTCGAGCTCGCTCAGGAAGAGAACCTCGTCGATGAGCTGGCCGATCTGGTCGACTTCGGTCCGCGCGTCCTCGATCAGCTGGGGGACGTCCGCGCCCGGCAGGAGGGCGGTCTCGAGCAACGTGAGGAGACGCGCGAGCGGCGTCCGCAACTCGTGCGACACGGACGCGGTGAACCCCGCGCGGAGCTCCTCGTACGCGGCGAGATCGCCGGGCTCGCTCAGGTACACGAGCCGCTCGTGCCGCCCGTCGACCTCGTAGGGGACCGTCAGCGGCGCTCCCCCGCGACCCTCGAGCACGTCGATCGGCAGCGGCTCGCCCTCGACCACCCCGGGAAGCGTGTGGCGGGCACGACGGCTCGCGGCGACGACCCGGTCGTGCTCGGCCCCGCGCGCGCTGATCACGACGATCGGGGTTCCGATGCCTTCACCCCGCGCGCTTTCGATCAGCCGCCAGCCGTCGGTTCCGGGGAGCATCAGATCGAGGACGCAAACGTCCGGACGCTCGAACCGGAGCCGGGCGAGACCGGTCTCTCCGCTCGCCACGCGAATGGGCTCGAAGCCCGCGGCATCGAGATGGAGGGCGATTCCACGGGCGATGACCTGGTCGTCCTCGACGATGAGAACCTTGGCCATGCCTGACCACCATAATGACCACGTCGTCGCCGGCCTCGTGTCGCCGCGTGGTTACGAATTGGTGAAGGAATGGTGAATTGGCGCTTTCGCCGGACGCGAGGACGCGGCGGCGAGCGGTCGCGCGAGGGCGCCGCCGAGGCGGAGCGAGGCCGCGTCCTGATCGAAGAGAGCCGTGAGATCGTCGTGGTC
>JALZFG010000151.1 GCA_030861645.1 Actinomycetota bacterium | reverse complement strand
GCATCGGCGACCGCGCGGAGCGGAAGCAGCAGGTCGAGGAGTTGCTGCGGGCAGTCGGGCTCTCGCCCGAGCACTACAATCGCTTCCCGCACGAGTTCTCCGGCGGTCAGCGGCAGCGGATCGGCGTCGCGCGCGCGCTCGCGCTCAACCCGAAGCTCGTGATCGCCGACGAGCCGGTCTCCGCGCTCGACGTGTCGATCCAGGCGCAGGTGCTCAACCTGCTCAAGGACCTCCAGGAGGAGCTCGGCCTCACCTACATCTTCATCGCCCACGACCTCGGCGTCGTCCGCCACGTCTCGGACCGGATCGCCGTCATGTACCTGGGCAAAATCGTCGAGCTGTCGCCGGCCGAGGAGCTCTATACGCGGCCGATCCACCCCTACACCGAGGCGCTCCTCTCGGCGGTTCCGATTCCCGACCCCGACGAGTCCGCCGGCCGCGAGCGAATCGTCCTCGAGGGCGACGTCCCCAGTCCGATCGACCCGCCCCCGGCCTGCCGCTTCCATCCCCGCTGTCGCTACGCGACCGAGATCTGCCGCGAGATCGAGCCGCCGCTGACGGACTACGGCGGTGGGCACCTGGCAGCGTGCCATCACCCGCTGAACGTCGACAGGCAGACGCTCGAGCGCGTGCGCGTGTCGAGGCGGCACACGCCCGCGGAGGCCGACGAGCACGCCGCGCCGACCGAGCCGGCCGGCAAGGAGACGCGCCAGCCCGCCGGCAAGGGGACGCGCCAGCCGGCATAGCGAACGGCGGCGGGTGCGGCACAATGAGCGCGATGGCCGGCCCCACCGTTCCCACGCGCTACTGGCACCGGCTGGAGGACGGGCGGGTGCAGTGCGACGTTTGCCCCCGAGCCTGCAAGCTGCGCGACGGACAGCGCGGCCTCTGCTTCGTGCGCGGCTGCGAGGACGGCGAGATCGTGCTCACCACCTACGGGCGTTCGAGCGGGTTCTGCATCGACCCGATCGAGAAGAAGCCGCTCAACCACTTCCTTCCGGGAACGCCCGTGCTGTCGTTCGGCACGGCGGGCTGCAACCTGTCCTGCCGCTTCTGCCAGAACTGGGACATCTCGAAGTCGCGCGAGATCGACACCCTCGCCGACGCCGCCTCGCCGGAAGCGCTCGCGCAGGCTGCCGAGGCGCTCGGATGCGCGAGCGTCGCCTTCACCTACAACGACCCCGTCATCTTCCTCGAGTACGCGATCGACGTCGCCGACGCGTGCCGCGAGCGCGGAATCAAGGCAGTCGCCGTCACGGCGGGCTACATCTGCCCGGAGCCGCGGGTCGAGTTCTACGAGCACATGGACGCCGCCAACGTCGACCTCAAGGCGTTCACGGAGGACTTCTACAAGGGCGTCTGCGCCGGACAGCTCGGGCCCGTTCTCGAGACGCTCGAGTACCTCAAGCACGAGACGAACGTCTGGTTCGAGATCACGAACCTCCTCATCCCCGGCGCGAACGACTCGGACGAGGAGATCGACCGCATGACGTCGTGGGTCGTCGAGCGCCTCGGGCCCGACGTCCCGATGCACTTCACCGCGTTCCACCCCGACTACAAGATGCTCGACCGGCCGCCGACACCGCCGGAAACGCTGTCGCGCGCGCGCCGGATCGCGCTTGCGAACGGCGTGCGGTACGGCTACACCGGAAACGTCCACGACGCGAGCGGCGGCAGCACGTACTGCCCGGGCTGCGGCGAGCTTGTGATCGAGCGCGACTGGTACGTGGTCGGCGCCTACCGGCTCACGGACGACGGCCGCTGCGAGTCGTGCGGAACGCCGATCCCCGGCGTCTTCGACGGCCAGCCGGGACGCTGGGGGCCGCGCCGCATGCCCGTCCGCCTGGCGCTCGCCGGCGCTCCGTAGCCGGCTGCGGCCGCTACAGGCGGATGAGCCGCCTCCGGCGGACGCGCAGCGTCGCCGGCTCCGGCTCCTCGACGACGCGCTTCGCGCCCTCCCGGCGGGTGGAGTGGAGGATGCGCCCGCCGCCTGCCGGTTCCACACGCGCTGCCCCTATGTCCAGCCC
>JALZFG010000131.1 GCA_030861645.1 Actinomycetota bacterium | reverse complement strand
ATTCTCGACGCCGGCCGGCTCGCGGGGAGCGCGGCAAACCGACAGCCGTGGACGTTCTTCGTCGTCGCGAGCCGGGACGCGGTCGAGCGTCTCTCCGAGGCCGTCTTCGCCCCCGCGAACGTGCTCGGGGCCGCGCTCGTCGTCGCGATCACAATCCGCGGCAGGGGCCCGACGGCGTTCGACGCCGGCCGCGCGGCGCAGAACATGCTCCTCGCGGCCTGGAACGAGGGTCTCGTCTCGTGCCCGAACGGCGTCTCCGACCAGGAGCGGGCGCGCGAGCTCCTCGACCTGGGCGAGGACGAGCGGCCGGTCATCGTCCTCTCGTTCGGGTATCCGGCTCGCGCGCGCGAACCGGAGAGGCGGTCGCCTGAGGAGTGGAGCGCCCGCGCAAACCGCCGTCCGCTGGCGGAGCTCGTCCGGCGCCTGTAACCGCGCGCAAGCTGGTACAACCCGGCCCCATGCGGGTCGCCGTCCGGTGGTGCGCGCGGGTGTCCGCGTCGGTGCTCGCCGCGGCGCTCGTGCTCTCCGCGCCCGCCTCCGGCTCCGTCGCCGCCGTCGACGCCGCATCCGCCCCGCCTTCGGTGAAGCTCGACTCGCAGCTGCGATCGTTCCTCGCGGCCCGACGTCCGGCGAACATCGACGTGCGCGGCGGGAAGATCGAAGTGGTGGTCGCCGCCGCGCGCGGGGAGAGCCGCGCCGCCGCGACGGCCGTCAGAGACGCCGGCGGCCTCGTCCACAGCCGCTACGGGAACCTTGTCGAGGCGTCCCTCGCGCCGTCCGCGCTCGCCGCGGTCGCCGCCGATCGCTCGGTCTCGTTCGTCCGACCGCCGCTCGTCCCGATACCGGATGCGGTCGACGAGGGCGCCGCCGTGATCAACGCCCCCGAGTGGCACGCGCGGGGACTCGACGGAAGCGGCGTGAAGATCGCGGTGATCGACTCGAGCTTCAAGGACCACCAGGCTCTGGGCCTCGGCGTCGTCAACCTCGTCGACGGGGCCGACTGCGACATGACGAGCTCGCACGGAACCGCGGTCGCGCAGGTCGTTCGGGAGATCGCGCCCCGGGCCGAGCTTCGCCTCTACTGCGTGAAGGACGAGGGCGACCTCCTGGAAGCCGAGCGGGCGGCGAGCGACGCGGGGGTGAAGATCATCGTCCACTCGATGACCTGGTTCAACGGCGGCCGCGGCGACGGGGTCGCCGCCACGAATCTTCCGGAGGGGACGGCGGCGGAAGCACGAAGCAAGGGGATCCTCTGGGTCAACTCGGCTGGGAACTTCGCGCCACGGCACTGGAGCGGAACGTTCTCCGACCCCGACAACGACGGCTGGCACAACTTCAGCGGCGGCGACGAGGGCAACGGCTTCTCGCTGCCGCCGGAGGCGGAGGTCTGCGTCTTCCTCAAGTGGGACGACTGGGGCCCGGTTCCGCTCCAGCCCTCGTCGACGCAGGACTTCAATCTCTACCTGTTCCGCGTCGACCCCGGCTTTCCGGGGCCGGAGGACCACGTCCTCGAGCCGGCGTGGCTCACGCCGGTCGCCGGCTCGGCAAACGCCGCCGGCGTCGCTCCGACGGAGCAGCTCTGCTACCGAAGCCCGAGTAGCGCCGAGGAGCGGTTCTACGTGGCGATCCAGCGCGCCGCCGGGGCGGCGAGCCCGCGCTTCGATCTCTTCATCACGCGCTCCGTCCTCGAGTACCAGACGCCGGAGGGGAGCATTGCGGAGCCGGCGACGTCGCCGAAGGTGCTCGCAGTCGGCGCCGTCTGCTGGCAGGGCGATGCGCTCACGGACTACAGCTCGCGCGGGCCGACGATCGACGGGCGGGTGAAGCCGGACGTCGTTGGGCCCGACAGCGTCTCCTCCCCGTTCGCCGAGTTCGGCCCGTTCACCGGGTGCGGCACCTCCGGGTTCCGCGGCAGCTCCGCTGCGACGCCGCACGTCGGCGGCGCGGCGGCGCTCGTCGCACAGGCGCACCCGCTCTGGACGCCGGATCAGATCCAGGGATACCTCGAGCAGAACGCGCGCGACCTCGGCCCGCCCGGGAAGGACAATCTCGTCGGCTCCGGTCGGGTCTGGTTGCCGACCTTCGCATCGCCACCGGGGTCCGCGCCTCCGCCGCCGCCCTCGTCGCCACCACCCGCGCGTCCGCCGAAGCTCCAGCTCGTCGACTTCTCGGCGACGCGGTCGCGGGCCGGGAAGCCGTTCGTCGCACGGGCTGTGGTCGCGCTGGCGGATACGGGCGCGCGGGTCGAGCGGGCAACGCTCGCCTGCGCGGCAACGC
>JALZFG010000388.1 GCA_030861645.1 Actinomycetota bacterium | reverse complement strand
CCTTACCGACGAACACGAGCCGGCGCCCGAGCGCCGTCAGCTCGAAGAGGTACCAGAGGAGGACGCAGAGCGCGAGCCCGTAGTAGAAGCCGAGCGGGATTCCGAGGAAACGGTGGACGATCACCGGTTCGACGAGGTTGCTCGAGACGCCGCCGATCGTCCGCGAGCCGCTGATCCAGAGGACGACGCCCGAGACGACGCTGCCGGACGCGAGCGTGACGATCAGCGACTCGGCGCGCAGGAGGACGACGACGGCGCCGTTCGCGAGCCCGATGAGGGCTCCGGCGAGGACGGCCACCGCGATTGCCCAGCCGACGGACCAGCCGTGATCGACGTTCAGCAGCGCGACGACCATTGCGGCCAGCGTCAGCACCGACGCCACCGACAGGTCGTAGTCGCCCGCCGTGAGGGGAATCAGCAGGCCGAGCGTGACGACGACGAGGACGGCCTGCGATCCGAAGATCGTCTCGAAGTTCGCGGCCGTCAGGAAGGTACTCGGCTCGAGCGCGCCGAAGAGCGCGACGATCAGGCCCCAGGCCACGGGAAGTGCCACGCGGTGCGCCACCTCCGCATGCCTCGTGCGCGCCGGCTCTCGTGCCACGGCTGCCGGCGCGGGCGCCACCTGCCGCGGCTCAGGGGTCATGAGCGCGGGTGTGCCCGCTGCGCACGCTCGCCGACCGCTCGTCCCCGCGAGAAGGCGACGACGCGATCGCAGGAGAGGCTCAGCTCCTCCTCGTCCGCGCTTGCCCACAGGACGGCCGTTCCGCGGCGGGCGGCGTCGCGAATCGCCGCCCTGATGCGATGGCGCGCGGCAACGTCGACTCCCCCCGTCGGCTCGTCGAGCAGGAGGAGTGTTGGCTCGATGGCGAGCCACTTCGCGAGGAGGGTCTTCTGCTGATTTCCTCCGCTCAATGCTCCGAATGGGAGCCGAGGGCGGTTCGGGCGGACGTCGAACCGCTCGAGCAGCGCGGTCGTCTCGGCGAGCATCCGTCGCCGATCGAGTCGCAACCTCGAGAACCGATCGAGCCCGGGGAGCGTGACGTTGTCGGCGAGGGACAGCGACGCGACACAACCCGCGTCCTGGCGATCAGCAGGGACGAGCGCGATCCCTGCTCGCACCGCGCGGTCGGGTCGCATCGAAGCGAGCTCGAGCACGCGTCCATCGATCTCGAGCTGGCCGCTCCTGCACGCTCGCGCCCCGAACACGAGATAGAGCACGTCGTCGAAGCCCGAGCCAACCGGGCCGGTCAGGCCGACCAGCTCGCGCCGCTGGACCTCGATCGAAAGGTCGTGGAGCCTTCCCCCCGAGAGCCTGCTGATCGAGACAGCGGCGTCGCCCCGCGAAGCGCCAGGCGCCGCGGGACTGTCGATCGGCCGTCCGACGATCAGCTCCGCGAGCCGGTTGGGGTCGAGCTCCGCAGCCGACAGCGTGCAGACGGAGCGACCGTCCCGAAGGACCGTGACGCGATCCGCGAGCTCGAGCACCTCTTCGAGATCGTGGGAGACGAGCACGACACTCACGTTCCTCGCAGCAAGCTCGCGGATGAGCACGAAGAGCCTCTCCGTCTCGTTTCTCGGCAGGTAGCGGGTCGGCTCGTCGAGGACGAGCAGCCGTCGAGGGTGCCGGCCCTCGTCGCTCGCCGAGACGTCGTCGAGCGCCCGCGCGATCGCGACGAGCGCCTGCTCGCCCGGTCGCAGCTCGGCGAGACGCGCGGCAGGGTCGACGTCGAGGCCGACGCGGGCGAGGGCTTGCTCCGTCCGTCTCCGCTCGCGGCGCCGCGACACGTACCATTCCCGCCCGCCCGCCGCGGGGTCGCCGATGCTGACGTTCTCCGCGACCGTGAGCGCTGGGACGAGAGCGAGATCCTGATGCACGAAGCTCATCCCGAGCTCGCGAGGCTGCCCCGGGCGGAGCGGCAGGCTCACCCCGCGGCCGTCGACCTCGAGCTCACCTCCTGGATCCGGCTCGTGATACGCCGCCAGGATTCTGATCAACGTCGATTTGCCCGAGCCGTTCGCGCCGACGAGGCCGTGGATCTCGCCGGGCAGCACCGTGAGAGCGGCGTCGTCGAGCGCGCACACGCCGCCGAAGCGCTTCGAGACGCGGCGCATCGCGAGCGCGGGTCGCGCCGGATGCGCGACTCCGCGACGACGGATCGAGAGTTGGTCGGTCATCGAATGGGTGCAGGTCGAGCGGTTGCGCAGCGGGGCGCTGCCCGCCGGGAGAGCCCTCCGGGCGCCGAGGACGACACTTGTTCCCGCCCGCCCGCCGCGGGGTCGCCGATGCTGACGTTCTCCGCGACCGTGAGCGCTGGGACGAGAGCGAGATCCT
>JALZFG010000117.1 GCA_030861645.1 Actinomycetota bacterium | reverse complement strand
ACGTTGCCGTCCAGCTCGAGCTCGGGCACCCACGGGTCGCAGTAGGCGACCTCGCCGCCGCGGGCGAGCAGCTGTCGCATGACCTCGAAGCTCGGTGATTCGCGCGTGTCGTGGACGTCGGCCTTGTATGCGACGCCGAGCAGGAGCAGGCGCGAGCCCTTGATCGGTCGCCCGAGGTCGTTCAGCGCGTCCGCGACCTTCTGCACGACGTACAGCGGCATCCGCGCGTTGATTTCGTGTGCCGCCTCGATCAGCTGGGGGGAATAGCCGTACTCGCGCAGCCGCCAGGCGAGGAAGTGGGGCACGATCGGGATGCAGTCTCCGCCGAGTCCCGGCCCTGGGTAGTGGGGCAGGAAGGCGAACGGCTTCGTCGCCGCCGCCTCGATCACCTCCCAGGCAGAGATCCCCAGCTTGTCGCACATCAGCGCGAGCTCGTTCGCGAGCGCGATGTTGACGGCCCGGAAGGTGTTCTCGTGGATCTTCGCCGTCTCCGCGACCTTCGGGCTCGAGACGGGGAAGATCCTGTCGACGATCTGGCCGTAGACGAGCTCCGTTCGCCGCAGGCACTCCGCCGTCACGCCCGCGACGAGCTTCGGGGTATTGCGGATCGTGAACCGGGTGTTGCCCGGGTCGACGCGCTCGGGCGCATAGCCGAGGAAGAAGTCGCGCCCGACCTCGCCCCCGGCCCGCGCGAGGGCGGGGAGCACGAGCTCCTCGGTCGTCCCGGGATGCGTCGTCGACTGGAGAACCACCAGCTGCCCGGGCCGGAGGTTCGCCGCCACGGACTCAGCAGCCGAGACGATGTACGAGAGGTCGGGCGTTCGCGTCTTCGAGAGCGGTGTCGGGACGCAGATGGTGACCGCGTCGAGTTCGGAGACGGCCCCGTAGTCGCTGGTTGCGGTGAGTTTCCCGTCAAGCGCGTCGTACCGGGACGCGGGGACGTCGACGAGGTAGGAGCGGCCTTCGCGGACGGCGCTGACGCGCTCCTCGTTGGTGTCGACGCCGGTCACCGCGAAGCCTGCCTCCGCGAACGCGATCGCGAGCGGGAGCCCGGCGTAGCCGAGCCCGATGACTCCGACCTTCGCCTGGCGCGTCGCGATCCGCTCGTCGAAGACGGCTGCGGCTGCGGTGACGACTTCGGTCAAGCGGCAGCGATCGTACCAACGGGCACGGCTACCCCCGGCTCGCGGGCTGGAAACGGCGAGCGGCGCGAATCCAGCCAGCCCCTTTGCCATAATCGCCCGCATGTCCTTCCCGGACTCGCTGCGTGCCCTTGTCTGGGACGGCAACGCGATCTGGGGGTTCGTGGCGGCGGCGGCAATCGTCCTCGTGCTGACGCCGCTGATCGCGCGGTATGCCGCTCGCATCGGCGGCCTCGACGAGGGCGGCGATCGACCTCGCGTCCATGGGAAGCCGGTCCCGCGCATCGGCGGCCTCGCCATCGTGGTCGGGATCCTGATCCCTTCGGCAATCCTGCTCAAGCCCGACGGGCCGTACCTCGGGATCCTCGTCGGGACGCTGCTCTGCGGCCTGCTCGGGCTCGTGGACGACATCCGCGGCCTTCGACCGAGCGCGAAGCTCCTCGGGGTGATCCTGATCGCGCTGATCCCCGTCGCCGGATACGACGTCTCGTTCGGGCACCTGACGCTGCCGCTCGTCGGCGACCACGACCTCGGCTGGATCGCCTATCCGTTGACGGTGCTCTGGATCGCGACCCTCGCGAACCTCGTCAACCTGATCGACGGTATGGACGCCCTCGCGGCGGGCATCGTCTCCATCGCCGCCTTCTCGTTCGCGCTGCTGGCGGTGTCGTTCGGCCGCGCCGACGCGGCGGTGCTCGCCGCCTGCGTCTGCGGCGCCACGCTCGCGTTTCTGAGGCACAACTACCATCCCGCGAAGATCTTCATGGGCGACTCGGGCGCGCTCGCGCTCGGCTTCGTGCTCGCAACGGTCGCCGTTCAGGGCGTGCTGAAGACCGCCGCGACGATCGCCCTCGTGGCGCCGCTGCTCGTGATGGCGGCGCCGATCCTCGACACCTCGTTCGTCGTGCTCAAGCGACTGAAGTACCGGCGCCCGCCGTGGTTGGCCGACCAGAACCACTTCTATCACCGGTTCCTGCGAATCGGGCTCTCGCAGCGGCGGACCGCTGCGTACCTCCACGCGTGGGCGGGGCTTCTCGCGGCGTACGCGATCCTCCTGCGTTTCGTCCCGCCGCGTCCCCGGGGCCACTGGGATCTCGGGAATACGCTGATCGGCGTCGGCTGCGGCCTCGCCGTCGTCGCGGCGTCGGTCTGGATGGTGTACACGCTGGAGATCATCAAGGCGCGGCACCTGCAGCGGCTCGGCCTCCGGCGGGAGGCCGCGGAGGAGCGCGAGGAGGCAGTCGAGCGCGCCCTCACGGCGGGGCGGCAGTAGCCGCTTGCACGTCGCGGTTCTCAACGACGTCCACGGCAACCTGCCCGCGCTCGAGGCCGTCCTCGGCGAGGTGGATCGCGCCCGCCCGGACGTCGTGCTCGTCGGCGGCGACGTGTGCGCCGGCCCGTTCCCGCGGAGGTGCTGGAGCGCTTGCTGGCGCTCGGTCCGGTCGCTCGATTCGTCCGCGGAAACGGCGACCGGGCGCTGCTCGAGCCGGGAGGAGACGACGTCGAGTCGGAGCGTGTTCGCTGGGTCGCGCGGCGGCTGACGCAGGAGCTGCGGGCGTTCCTCGGCGGGCTGCCGACAACGCTGCCTCTCGACGTGGACGGCCTGGGCGCGACGCTCTTCTGCCACGGATCACCGCGCAGCGACGAGGAGATCGTTACGCGCGCCACGCCCGAGAAGCGGCTGCGACGGATCCTCGCCGGCGTCGACGAGGCGGTGGTCGTGTTCGCGCACACGCACGTGCAGTTCGACCGCGCCGCGGCCGGTAAACGGCTCGTCAACGCGGGTAGCGTCGGCCTCCCGTACGAGGGCCGAGCCGGTGCGTACTGGGCGCTGCTCGGGCCGGACGTCGAGCTCCGGCACACGGAGTACGACGTCGTCCGCGCGGCTGAGGAGATTCGCCGGACGGGGATGCCGGGGGCGGACGAGGTCGCCGAAACGCTGCTGCGGCCGCCGACGTCGGAGGAGGCGACCGACGTCTTCGAGCGGATGGCGCGCGCGTAGAATCGCGCGGGCGCGTGCGCCTCCTCGCCGTCACGATGCTCGTGCTCGCCGCCGCCGCGCTCGCCGCCGCGCCGCCGGGAGCGCCCGCGAGGATCCAGGGGAGCGACGGCCCCGATCGCCTGCGGGGGACGAGCGGAGCGGACGTGATCGACGGCGGCGCCGGAAACGACCGCCTGAACGCGGGCGCGGGGGACGACTTCGTCCACGGCGGGCTCGGCCATGACGTCGTCGTGGCGGGACGCGGGAACGATCGGGTGGCCGTCCAGGCCGACGAGCTGCGCGATGTCGTGCGCTGCGGGACGGGCCGCGACATCGTCAACGCCGAGGCGAGCGACGCCGTCGCGCGCGACTGCGAGGTCGTGAGCCGTCAGCTCTCTCGCGCGCGCGACGTCGGCGGTCAGCGCGGGACGCAGGTCGAGCCGGACAGCAGCTCGCAGGGCTCGAAGTTCGTCACGGCCTTCCAGCTCGGGCGGTTCGAGGACGGTGGCGCGGCCGCGATCGGGTTCGCGACCTCCGACGACGCCGGCCGGAGCTGGCGTTCGGGTCTCCTTCCGGAGGTCACGCAGGCGAGCCGACCGCGGGGCGATGCGGAGGCGGCGAGCGACCCCACGGTCGCCTACGACGGCGCGCACCGGCTCTGGCTCGTCGTCTCGCTCGCGCTTGTCGCAGACGGGCGGACGCAGCTCCTCGTCAGCCGCTCACAGGACGGGCGCAACTGGCAGGCGCCGGTCGTGGCCGCCGACTCCTCCTCGAATGAGGACTTCGACAAGGAGTGGCTCGTGTGCGACAACTGGCCGACGAGCCGGTTTCGCGGCCGCTGCTACCTCTCGTACCTGAACGTCGAGACGAGCGCGATCGCTACGAGGACGTCGAGCGACGGCGGGCGGACATGGTCGGCGCCCACCGTCTCGGCGGCCGCGGCCTCGCGGGGCTTCGACCTGAACGGCGCTCAGCCCGTCGTCCGGCCCGACGGGACCCTCGTCGTGCTGTACGTTCGCTACGGTGCGTTCGCCGAGCAGATCCTCGCCGCGCGCTCCCTCGACGGCGGCGCCACCTTCGCGGTGCCGGAGCCCGTCTCCAACGTCGAAGAGGGTCAAATGCTGGGGATCCGTGCCCCCGTCCTGCCTTCGGCCGACGTCGATCCGTCCGGGAGGATCCACGTCGTCTGGCACGACTGTCGCTTCCGCCCGGGCTGCGATACGAACGGCATCGTCCTCGCGAGCTCCCCCGATGGCCGATCGTGGTCGCATCCGGTACCGCTGCCCGCGGGCGACTCCGCGCAGACGGACTACTTCTTGCCGGCGCTCGCCGCCGAACCCGGGCCGCTGGGATCGCGGACGCGGCTTGCCGTTACCTACTACTCGCTGCGCTCGTGCGGTTTCGCCACCTGCCCTGAGATCGACGCGAGCGCACTGATTTCCCGAGCGGGGACCGCGGGGTGGCGTGCCCCGCAGCGGCTCTCGGCCCAGTCGATGCAGCTCCCGTGGCTCGCGGCGACGAACGTCGGGCGGATGCTCGGCGACTACTTCTCGGTGTCGTTCGCCGCCCGCCGCGTCGTGCCGGTGTTCGCCGTCGCGTCGAAGCCGCGCCTCGGGTTCCGGCAGGGAATCTTCGCGGCGCGGTTGCCGCGCTAAGGGCCTGTCCAGAAAGGTTGCCGGAGGGCCTTTGGACAGGCCCCCTAACTCGCCTCGAGCCGCTGCTTCAGCCGGTCGAAGTCCGACTCGAACGCCTGCTTCGCCTGCCTCGCGACCAGCCGATCGCCGAGCCTCGCCATGAACCCCGACTGCTCGCCCTGGCCGACGATGTGGATCCGCGTTCCGCCCTCGGCCTCCTCGAGCGTATGCTCGACGAGGAACCGGACCGGCCCCGCGACCGAGCGCACCGAGAACCGGCGGTCCGGGTCGTACTCGGTCACCTCGACGCCGGCCTCCATCTTGCGGCCGAGAACGCGGCGCACTTCCGTCCAGCGGGAGCCGACCGCCACGGGCCCCTCCGCTTCCATCCGCGTCTCGAGGACGCTGGACTGCCACTCGGGCAGGTTTCGCG
>JALZFG010000075.1 GCA_030861645.1 Actinomycetota bacterium | reverse complement strand
CTCCTGAGGGGCGAGCGGGCGCCGCGGTGGGGGCGCAAGCGGCGCCGGCCCGAGGCGGAAGAAGCGGTCCCGCTCTCCTTCGAGGCGCTCGGCGAGCCACCGCGTCGCCTCCTTGATCCGGCGGTACTCCTCGAGTCGACGCGCGAGCTCCTCGGCCGCCTCCTCCGGCTCAAGCTCCTCGAGATCGCCCTCTCGGCCGTCGGGGAACAACGCGCGCGCCTTCAGCTCGAGCAGCGCCGCGACCAGGACGAGGAACTCGCCGCAGATCCCCAGGTCGAGCTCGCCCGCCGCGCTCCGACGCTCGACGAATGCGAGCACGATCTCCGCGATCTCGACGTCCGCGAGCTCGAGCTCCTGTTTGAGCACGAGCGTGAGCAGCAGGTCGAACGGCCCCTCGAACGCCTCGAGGGCGAGCTCGAGCTCGCGGACCATGGGCGCCGAGGCTAACGGGACGGGCGGACGCGCCTCTTCGGGACGGCGCGCCGCTCGAGCGGCCGAGGCGGTTCCCTGCGCCCCGTTGGCCTCTCCGGCCCGCCCTCGCGCCGCAGGAGCTGCCACCAAATGAAGAACGCCACCGATGCGACGAACAGGACGATCGCCACGTACGCGTTCAATCGGAGCCCGAGGAACTCGTGCGCGGGATCGACCCGCAGCAGCTCCTCGAACGTCCGCCCAAACGTGTAGTAGGCGACGTACAGCGCGAACAGGCCGGGCGGCCGGATGCGGAAGCGCGATCCGACCCAGAGCAGCAGGCCGACGCCGACGAGGTCGTAGAGGAACTCGTAGAGGAAGGTCGGGTGGAAGGTGTCGTCGAAGGCGTACTGCGCGGGCCGGTTCTCGGGGTCGATCTCGAGGCTCCACGGGAGGTCGGTCGGCTTGCCGAACAGCTCCTGGTTCCAGTAGTTCCCGATCCGGCCGATCCCCTGCGCGAGCAGGAGCCCAGGCGCAACGGCGTCCATCATCAGGAAGGCGGACGCGCCGGCGCGGCGAACGACGATCACGCCGGCGACGACGCCGAAGAGGATCCCGCCCCAGACGCCGAGGCCGCCCTTCCAGACGGCGAACACGCCCCACCACTTGGGGTCGGGGACGTCGTCCCAGCTCGTGACGACGTGGTACAGGCGCGCGCCGACGATCCCGGCGGCGACGCCCCAGACGGCCGTTCGCAGGACGAGGTCCCAGTCGCCGCCGAGGCGCGTCCAGCGGACGCCGGTCAGCACGACCGCCGCGACGATCGCGACGAGCAGGGTGACGCCGTACATGTGAATCGAGAGCGGCCCGAGGTCGACGACCCCGGACGACGGCGAGGGGATCGAGGCCGGAGCGAGCACGGTCATGGTGCTTGGATTCTGCCCGACGCTGGAGCGCGCTCACAGGTAAGCGGCTCGGCGCCCGCCGGAACGGGAAAGGCCGCGCGGAAGCCGGCGGCGAGCGAAGAACCCTCAACCAACCCTCAACGGGGTCTGACCCCCTTGAGGGTTGGTTGAGGCGACGGCGCCGCTTACCGGAGGATGCGGAGCGCGACGTCGATGGGGCAGCCGCGCTCGAGCAGGGAGACGGCGCGGTGGAGGTCGACGTCGTGCCGCAGCGCGAGCTCGGCGGCCGCCGCAGGCGGGTAGCCGGCGGCCTCGAGCCGCTCCCGCCGCCACGTCTCGATCCGCTCGAGCTCCGAGTGTTCTCGAACTTCCGCCGTCGTCATCGCTTCCCGACTCTCCGTTCCCCATTCGTGTCAACGTCGGAAATGGATGTTGCCTTCCGCTCGCCGCTGAAACCGCCGTAATGGTTCCTTAGGATTCTCGCGCCGTCTGCCACGACGAAAGGGGGACGCCAACTCGCGGCCGCGTCCGAACCGCGCCGGCGCCTCACCCGTCCAGCGAACGGGCGATTCCGAGCGCCTCGCTCTTCGTCAGCTTCCCCTCGAGCCGGAGCGTGAGACCATCGCGCTGCCACACCAGCGTATTCGTCGCAAGGCGCAGCGTTCCGGGCTGCGTCTGGCCGTTGCGGTTGATGAAGACGAACTCGTGCGGCTCACCCTCGAGCCAGTACCCTCGCCCGCCGTCGACGGTCACCGCCTCGATCCGCGTCCCGCGCGGCGCGCTCTTTCGGATATACGGCAGACCCGGCTCCGTCTCGAACTCCGTGAGGAGCGCGCGCGGCCGCGTCTCCGAGCCGTACAGGAACGAGACGAGACCGCCCGGCACGGCGTCGCTCACGTAGATCGCGTCGGGCTCGTCGAAGCCGTCGACCGTCGGCACGAGGATGCGGAAGCCCGCGACGCGCCGCGCCTGGTTCAGCGACACCTCGTCGCCGAGGTCGAGGCGGCGCGCAACGG
>JALZFG010000066.1 GCA_030861645.1 Actinomycetota bacterium | reverse complement strand
GTTGGAGCCCGGGCGGGGCCGGTGGCTGCTCGACATCGGCTGCGGCTGGGGACGGTGGTCGATCGCCGCGGCGCGCAAGGGCTACCGCGTCGTGGGCATCGACAGCGCGCTCGAGGCGGCGCACGCCGCGACCCGCGTCTCACGGCAGCTCGGCGTCGCGGCGGCGTTCGCGGTCGCCGACGGCCGCCACCTCCCGTTCGCGGACGCGAGCTTCGACGCCGTCTTCTCCTACGGCGTCCTCCAGCACTTCTCGAAGCCCGACGTCCGGCGGACGCTGGCGGAGGTCTCGCGAACGCTGAAGGACGGCGGGACCTGCGTGGTCGGGATGCCGAACTCGTTCGGCCCGCTGACGACGCTCAGGCGCCTCCAGACGGTCGTTCGGCCGCCGCAGCGGTTCGACGTCCGCTACTGGACGCCGCGCGAGCTCGCCTCGACCTTTACCGAGTCCATCGGTGCGACGTCGCTCGCGCCCGACAGCTACTTCTTCCTCACGGGCCAGGCGAGCGACCGCGACCTTCTCCCCGCTCGCTATCGGCTACTCGTCTCGCTGTCCGAGCTGCTCCGCCAGGCGAGCGAGCGCGTGACCCCGCTCAGGTACCTCGCGGACACGTTCTACGTCCGCTCGCTGAAGCCGGAGGCGGGCCGCGAAACGGCGCGCGCTGCCTAAACTCGACGGAGATGGAGGCGGGACCGTCGCTCGTCACGAGCTGGTCGTTCGACCCGCTTCAGCTCCTTCCAACGGCCCTCGTCGCGCTCCTGTACTTCCGCCGCGCGCGTACGCTCGCGCGGCGCGGCACTCCCGTGCCCGCCTGGCGGCAGGCGAGCTTCGCGACGGCGCTTGCGCTCGCCGTCCTCTCGCTCGCCTCGCCGCTCGATGCCCTTGGCGAGGAGCAGTTCTTCTTCGCGCACATGACGCAGCACGTCATCCTCGGCGACCTCGCGCCGCTCGCGTTCGTCGCCGGGCTGACAGGGCCGATCCTCCGCCCCGTCCTCGCGCTGCCGGGCGTCGAGCGCCTACGCGGCCTCGCGCACCCGCTCGTCGCGCTTCCCCTCTGGGCGGTCAACCTCTACCTCTGGCATCTCCCCGCGCTCTACGAGGCTGCGCTCCACCACTCGTCCATTCACGCCCTCGAGCACCTGCTCTTCTTCAGCGGAGGCGCGCTGATGTGGGCAGCCGTGCTCGAACCGCTTCCGGGCCCGGAGTGGTTCGGGACCGGCGCGAAGCTCGGCTACATCGTCGCGGTGCGGCTGCTCGAGACCGTGCTCGGCAACGTCTTCATCTGGTCGGGAACCGTCTTCTACAGCACGTACGAGGCCGCGCCGCGGCGCTTCGGGATCTCGCCGCTCAGCGACCAGGGGATCGCGGGCTCGATCATGATGATCGAGGGCTCGCTCGTCACGATCGCCGCGCTCGCCTGGCTCTTCCTCCGGCTCGCCAGCGAAGGCGAGCTGCGGCAGGAGCTGCTCGAGCGCGGCCTCGATCCGCGCTCGGTCAACCGAGCGGTCCGGTACGGGCGCGGGCAGGAGCTCGCGCGGTCGCGCTGAACGGAACGGGGAGCGGTCCGCCCGCTCGAGCAACGACACCGTGCCGTCCCGGCCATCCGGCCGACGCGAAAGGAGAAGCGATGGCAACAACTCCGCCCGACCAGCCGCCGCGGCCGAGCTACGGCTACGGAGGTCCCGGCGTCGCGCGGATGCCGATCCCAGGGAACGCCGAGTTCCCGGTCTACCTGGTCGTCTGGTTCGTGATCTTCCTCCTCTGGGTGCTCACCGACCCGGTCGGCTCCGACGACTTCGCGTTCCTGACCGTCATCCTCACGGTCGGGTACCTCCTGAGCAGGGGCATCGCCAAGGCAAGCCGCGTCCTCGAGCAATAACGCCCGAAGCATCGGCCGAAAGTCTCACGACTTTCGGCTGTCCGGCGCCACAAGGCGCGGATCGACCCGATCCGGCAGGCCCGTATCGGCGCGTCAGCACCATGCTCTCGCGCGATCGGAAGTTACGTCTCGACCATTTCTGCGCGAAAGACGCGGGGCGTTTGACCGGAGTCGCCCGCCTCGAAGCGGAGCTTGCCCGCGCGCTCCGGGACCCGGGTCGGGTAGCGGCGAGTGAAGCACCCGCGGCAGAGGGTGCCCCGGGGGCGCTCGGTCGAGCGCTCGAGACCCTCGAGCGAGAGGTGCGCAAGCGAGGTCGCGCCGAGCTCGGCGCGCACCTCCTCGACGTTCCGGCTTGAAGCGACGAGCTCGTTCTCGTCGGCCAGGTCGATTCCGTAGAAGCACTGGCCCACGACCGGCGGTGACGAGATGCGGACGTGCACCTCCGACGCGCCGGCCTCGAACAGCATCGCGACGATTTGACGCATCGTGTTCCCGCGAACGATCGAGTCGTCGACGACGACGATCCGGCGGCCGGCCACCTCGGCAAGCGGGTTGAACTTGAGCCGGATGCCCAGCTCGCGCATCGCCTGGTCAGGCTGGATGAACGTCCGTCCGACGTAGCGGTTCTTGATCACCCCCTCGCTGAACGGGATGCCCGTCACGCGCGAGAAGCCAATCGCCGCGGGAGTCCCCGAGTCCGGGATCGGCATGACGAGGTCGGCGGCCACGGGAGCCTCCGCCGCGAGCTGCTCTCCCATCCGGATGCGCGCCGCGTGCACCTCGACGCCCGCGATCCGTGAGTCCGGGCGGGCGAGGTAGACGAACTCGAAGATGCAGAGCGCGCCCACTTCTGCCGCCGCCGCCGGATGGCGCGAGTGACAGCCCTCCTCGTCCACGATGACGAGCTCACCAGGCTAGAGCTCCCGCTCGAAGTC
>JALZFG010000381.1 GCA_030861645.1 Actinomycetota bacterium | reverse complement strand
ACTTCGACTGGACAGCGCAGCCGAGCGCGGAGAAGCCGCTCGTGCTCCACCTCGCCCAGCTCGCCTGGATCGAGGAGCGCGCCAACGTCTGCTTCCTCATGCCGCCGGGAACGGGCAAGAGCCACCTCGCGATCGCGCTCGCCCTGAAGGCGTGCGAGCGCGGCTATCGGGTCGCCTTCCCGACCGCGCAGGAGTGGGTCTCGCGCCTAAAGGCGGCGCAGGACCGCAACCAACTCGAAGGGGAGCGCGCCGGCTCGAGCGCTACCAGCTGCTCGTCGTCGACGAGGTCGGCTGCCTGCCGCTCGAGCGCCAGGTGGCGAACCTTGCTCTTCGCGCTCGTCTCCCGCCGCTACGAGCGCGGCTCGATCATCGTCACTCCAACCGCGGCTTCGAGCAGTGGGGGGAGATCCTCGGCGACGCCATGGTCGCCGCCGCACTGATCGACCGGCTCGTCCACCACGCCACCATGGTCGCGCTCAAGGGCAAGAGCTATCGCCTCCGCGAGCGCGGGGTCGACGTCGTGCCCGCCACTTCGCCTCCCTCGCTTCGCTCCTCTGCCTGAGAGCCACCAGCCCTCACTCGAGGCGAAAACCGCTACTTCGCACCGTGGTACGCACCTACGAGCGCTCGACCCTACTCCGTACTTGCCCGAAACTGGCCTTCGCCCGTCGAGCGATGGAATCCAGCTGCCCGGACGAGGCTCATCGAGCAGGAGCAGTGGCACTTTTGGCTGCCCGAAACTGGCGCACTATCCAGCGCCCCTTGACACACGTCGCGCAGCGCCCGCGCCTTCTTCGGCCGTTGACGTTTGCGTTTTCCGCGCGCGGGATATGAGGTCGCCGGGGTCAATCCGTTTAACTCGTCGAAAGGGGGTTCGATGCGAAAGCTGCTCGCATTGGTCGCCGCGCTTATCGGCGCATTTGCGGTCTCTGCCACTCCGGCAGCCGCCGTTACTGGCAACTTCGTGGAGGACTTCGAGCACCCGTACGTCGGCCTCGTCGCGTTCTACGACGCCGACGGCAACTTCCTATGGCGGTGCTCAGGCGCACTGATTACCGATCGCGTCTTTCTCACCGCGGGTCACTGCACCGAGCAGGATGTCGCTGAGGGCCAGGAGTCACCCGTCCTTGCTCGTATCTGGTTCCACCAGAACGTCGGCGGCGAATTCGATCCCGTGACCGGCGCGGAGGACCCGAACACCGGTTATCCGAACCGCTGCCTTCCGGACGATCCGCTCTGCGTCGAGTCGACCCTGCTCTTCGACTTCGGCTTCAACGACTTCGCCGGGTTCCCGAACATCCACGACGTCGGATTGATCATCCTGCCCGAGGACCAGGCGGTCGAGCTGCCCGAGTACGGAGTTCTCGCGCCGGTCGGCTTCCTCGACAGTCTCGCGACACAGCGAGGGCTCCAAGACGTCACCTTCACGGTGACGGGGTACGGCGTCAGCCTGACAAACCCGACCCGGACGGTCTCGTTCCGCGAGCGGTTGATGGCGGAGACCCAGCTCGTGAACCTGAATAGCGCGCTCAACTACGGGTTCAACCTCCAGCTAAGCTCGGCCCCGGCCCAAGGGCGTGGCGGCACCTGCTTCGGCGACTCCGGCGGCCCCGTCTTCTACGGTGGGTTCGAGTCGAACCTCATCGTCGGCGTGAACTCGTTCGTGCTCAACGGGAACTGCCGCGGAGTCGGCTTCGCGTTCCGGATCGACACGCAGGCCGTGCAGGACTGGATCTTCGCGATCGTCGCGCAGTACGCGCCGGAGGAGCTGGACGAGATCCAAATCGCCCCCGCATAGGCGCGGCGCCAGAGGTGCTTTCGAGAGGGCCGGGTCGACCGGCCCTCTCCTCTCCTGGGGATGCGGTGCGAGCAGCAGCTGGGTCACGCTGAACTCTCCCCGTTCGCAAACAGGGCGGGAAGAGGCAGGAACCACGGCGCCGCTCGTGGTCGGGAGCGCAGAACGAGCGTTGGGTTCCGTCAGACCTGAGCGCGCTGCTTCTTCGATTAGACTCCGACGCCGGTTATCGCGATGAGGAGGGGAGAATGAAACGATTGCTGTTCGTCGGCGTGCTCGTGTCGCTCGCCGTCATCTGGGCCGCCGGCGCCGGCGCCTCGACCCCCGGGGCGGACGTTCGGCTCACGAACGACTGCGTCATTCCGGCCACACCTGATCCGGGCCCCGGCTACATTCCGCCGCCTGGCTGCCCGCCCGGCAGCCCGCCCGGCTACGTCAGCGCCTACACGCTCGCAACGGGAGTTCCGTATACGGACGCGGTCCTCGACGAGTGCTCGATCGCGCACGGGCGTCAGAACGAGCCGGCGATCGCGGTCGACCCGCGAGACACGCGTGTTCTGATCGGGAGCTCGAACGACTACTGCGGCGTCTTCGTGGGACGAACGCAAGAGGGAGTCCCCATTGCGACCGGTCCCGTCTGGCTTGGGTACTACCGCTCCGAGGACAGCGGCGCTAGCTTCCTCAGCTCGCTCGTCCCTGGCTATCCCGGCGATGTGTCGCCATTCGCCGCGCTCTCGGAGGCGCGCACGGCGGGATCCGGTGACCCGGTCATCGCCTGGGACAACGAGGGCCGCGTCTTCATGGGCTCCGAGAGCTCCGGCGATCCCGCCGGCACGAATAAGTCGTTCGGCGATGTCTGGGTCGCCCGGTACGTCAACCCTGATGGACCAGGTGGAGCCCCGATCAATGACGGCAAGCGGTACGCCGGGACAGAGGTCGTCGCGCGAGGGTCCTCGTCGCCCTTCATCACGGGCAAGTTCCATGACAAAACGGCGATCGAGGTCGACAGAACCGGCGGACCCTGCGACGGCAATGTCTACTTCTCGTGGTCGCGCTTCACGGGGGCTCCGAGCGTCGGCTTCAACTCGGCCGTCTACTTCGTCCGCTCAACCGATCACGGCGAGACGTTCTCGCATCCGATCAAGCTCAGCGAGACGGTCCACGACATCCAGTTTCCCGACATCTCCGTGACCGGGAACGGCAACGTCTACGTGACGTTTCGGCGCTTCCAGTCGCAGATCGGCCAGATCGAGAGCGACGCGATCATCGTCGTGAAGTCGACCGATTGCGGCCGGACGTTCTCCGCGCCGCAGCTCATCACGACCTTCGAGCCCTATGACCCGGCCGA
>JALZFG010000019.1 GCA_030861645.1 Actinomycetota bacterium | reverse complement strand
CGCCAGCCCCGCTTCCTGCAGGCCGGTGCGAAAGGCACAGTCATGGCCGTAGGCCCGGTCGGCGAGGATCGGGGCGGTCGGGATCTCCCACGCGGCAGCCTCCGTCAGCAGCGAGGCCGCCAGCTGTGCCTTCGTCTCGAACCCAACCGCGTCCGGGATCTTCGCCTTGCGGCGGCGCGGCAGCTCGTCGCACCACTCCTGCGGCAGGTAGAGCCGCCAGCCGAGCGGCAGCGTTCCGCGCGCGCCGGCGGCGTGCACGCTAACCGTGACCTGGCAGTTGTCGATCTTCCCCAGCGTCCCCGACCACTGCCGCTTCACCCCCGGGGAATGGCGGCCGTCCTTCTTCACGCTCGTGTCGTCGACGATCCAGGCGAGCACGCCGATCTCCGGCGCGACCCGCTCGGCGCAGGCCCTGACGAGCAGCGTCGGATCCCAGGGCGAGTCGGCCAGGAACTGCTGCACCGACTCGTAGCGGGCGCCGTCCTCGCCGAGCCGAAACAGCGTCGGCTGCACGCTTTTCCTGCCGCCCTGCCCGACGAGGCCGCGCACGTACAGGCGGGCGTTCTCGCGCTGACTCCGGTGGGGAAGCCCGGCCGTTACGTCGGCGACGAAGGCGACGAGGCGCTCCTGCACGCCCCCCGCCGGACTCTCGACCGCGAGCGCAGCTTCCACGTCTCCTCCGTTCGAACGATGGCCGTCTACACGGACGCCGTTGGACGCGAAGGGAGAGGATTCGACCCGCTAGCACCGTCCATTAGCCGGTTGGGCGCCGTTGTCGTCGAAGCAGGAGCGCGGCAGCGGCGGCGAGCAGCACGGCGGCGGCCACGATTCCCGCGAGCGGTCCGGGATCGCCGACCGAGATTCCCCCGGCCGTCTTCGCGGGCGGGGCCGAGCGCGGCAGTCCTCGTTCGACCAGCGTCCGCTTGAGCTCCGCGGAGGCCCGGTACCAGCCGCCGATCGTCTTCTCCGTCTCGAAGAACCGCTGTCCCGGCCGCGTGTACGTCACCGGTCCGCCCCGAGCGTAGGGGTAGAGATCCTGCTTGATGTGGTCGCTCACGCTCATCGGCCCCGGGACCGTGTAGTCGACCGTGTAGCGAGGCCCGAGATCGCCGGAAGGCTTGCGGGGCAACCTGGAGTCCGGCGTTTGTCCGAAGGTGGTCTGGAAGAATCCACCCTCCATCGTCAGCATGGCGAGCGGACCGGTCCCGCCCTCCGCGTTTCCGCTCACGGTTAGCGGCGAATCCAGGCCGGGCCCGGAGATACTCGCGGTACTCGGGCCCTTCGCAGCCGCGGTCAACGGCAGGGCCAGGGCCGCGACGCACGCGCCGGCGAGCAGGAGTCGAGTCATCGTGCGCTCCTTTCCTCGGTTGGTTCTTCTACACCGGCACGACCTCGACTGTTCCCGCCGCTGTTGGAGTCGGTCCCGCCGAAGGCGAGAGCGGGTGCAGTCGCGCGCTGATGGGATCGGTGGTCGCCCGGCTGCTCGTCGTTCTCGCGCGACGCTTCGAGACTCGCCGCACCGTCACCTTCAATGTGAGGCACTTCCGCGTGCTGCGCCCGCTCGACGGCGAGGCGTTCACGCTGTTGCCGTCCGAGGGCGAAGCCGCGGGCGACTGACGGCGACCGCTTCCGCGAGGAACCGATACGAGCCTCGTCGAACGGAGGCTGAAGCGTGCCCTCGCCCCGCGGCGAAGAGGGCGCGCAGCCTTGGCGTTCCTACCGAGCGCGGCGATGGTCTACGTCGGGATCTCCCTAAGCGCAAGCGGCAAAGCGGAGAGGAACTCCGGTTTTCCCCTCGTCACGAGCACGTCGTCCTCGAGCCGCACGCCGCCGATGTCGCGGCGGTAGATCCCGGGCTCGATCGTGAAGATCATCCCTTCCTCGAGGACTATCTCGTTCCCCGGCACGAGGAAGGGTGGCTCGTGCACTTCGAGGCCGATCGCATGGCCCGCTCCATGGATGCAGCTGCCGAGGTGCGGCGCCGCTTCGACGATCCGCCGCTGCGCAGCGTCGACGTCGCTCGCATGCACCCCCGCGCGCAACGCCTCGACGGCCGCGGCCTGCGCGTCGCGAACGACCAGCCACGCGGCCTGCGCCCACTCCGAGGTTGGACGTACTGCGACGCATCGCGTGAGGTCGCCCCAGTACCCGTCGAGGCAAGCCGAGACGTCCGCGCAGACGACGTCGCCCCGCTTCAGGACGCGCCCGCCCGGCTGTCCGTGGGGATCGGCGGCGTGGTCCCCGAAGAGGATCAGTGCGTGGGCGTCCTCGGCACCCTGCTCGCGTAGCCATCCTTCGACACGGGCGTTCACGCCGCGCTCGATGTCGCCGGGCCGCAGCTCGTCGAAGACGCGCATCAGGGCTTCAGCGACGAGCGCGCACGCGTCACGGACACGCGCGACCTCCGCCTCGTCCTTGCGTGCGCGCAGCCGACGCACGATCTCGGCGGCGGGGACGAGCTCGAGCCCGGCTTCACCGAGCACCCGCGCGCGCCCGAAGACGAGGTGGTCCTCCTCGACGCCAACGGCCCGCGGGTGTCCGAGCGCGTGTACGAGCTCCGGCACGCCGGTGGACCCCGCCTCGTAGACGATTCGCTCGAGGCGTGCCGGCGCCTCGACGACCTGGCCCTCGTCCAAGCGCGGGACGACGAGTGTGCCCTCGCCCGAAGCGTGGACCGCGACGCCGAAGAAGCGCTCGAGCTGCATCGGGCGAAAGCCGGTGACATATGCAATCGAAGCGTCGCTCGTGAGCAGGAGCACATCGAGCCCGGCCCGGCGCGCCTCGTCGCCGAGGCGGTCGAGCCGCGCGTCGAGCGAGGTCGCGGCGACGACCGTCATCTCATTCCCCCGTGTCAAGGCCTGCTCGGGTCCACTGCGCCTTCCGCGGTACGCGCCGGCCTGCAGGAGGAACCGTCATCGATCATGAGAACGCCGACGCGGACGGTAACAAACACGCCGGCGCCTTCAATCCGGGGGAACGGTTGCCGCCGCTTGCTCCGGCCGAGGGGAGGGCCGTTCCCTGTCTAATGTCGAGACTCATTCGATGCGGAAGGGAGGTGCGGGGTGTGAGCGAACAGATCCCACTTGACCCGGACCGCGAGAACGAGGGCTCCAGCTCGCCGCCGGAGGACGACGAGGCGGGGCAAGCGATCCCGGACCGTGAAGGAGGAGAGTGGGAGGACTCGCCGGAGCTCGAACGTGAGTCGCGAGAGGGGAGCCCGTCGTGACCGCTCGCGACAACGCACCGGAGCACTCGCCCTGATGCGGGAGTAAAGCTCGGCCCACCCATCGCGGGAGCCGTGATGGCGGCATAAACTGATACGCGTCGCGCGAAGCGATTCGAGCCGCTAGCGCGGAGAACTCGAACCCGATGCGCTTCCAGGCACAGGAGTTGCTGGCCGACGGGCCGGGATCCGTCTTCGACGGCATTCCGTCCGAAGAGCTCGAGAGACTGCTGGGGCGCGCGGAACCACGCCGCTTCCGGGCCGGCGCCGTCATCCTCGCCGAGGGAGAGATGCCGCCCGCGGTGTACGTGATTCAGTCGGGATCCGCCGGCGTCTTCCTGCACGACGAGTACGGCCGCGACCAGCTGCTGGGCCGGATCGAAGCCGGAACGACGTTCGGCGAGATGTCGCTCATTACCGGCGATCCCGCGGCGGCTACGATCCGCGCGAGCGACGAGTTGGAGGCGCTCGTAGTTCCCAAGGAGGACTTCGAGCGGCTGGCGGGACGTTATCCGACGATGTACCGAAACCTCGCCGGCATCCTCGCGGAACGACTAGAGCGCACGAGCCGGCTGGCCGCCGAGAGGGAGCCGGGCCGGATCACCGTGCTCCAGGATTGGGGCGCACCGGCGCTGCTCGCGTATGCGATCGCGTGCAGTGTCGCCTGGCACACACGCAAACGGGCGCTGCTCGTCGCCCTCGGCGACGAGTTCTCGGAGGAGCTGCAGCGGTTCGCGCGTGTCGACGGCGATGCGATGCTCGAGAGGCACGAGCGGCGCGCTGACGCCGGTGTCGATCTTGCGCTTGCGCCGATGGACCGCCGGTTCGCTCCGCCAAGGCTCTCCGCGCTCGCGCGGGAGCTTGCGAACCGTTACGACGACGTCCTGCTGCTGGTGCGAGGCGCGGCAGCGCTCGACGCGCGTCGAACGCTCAACCTCGGCGACGACAGCGAGGCGCGTGGCGAGGGAGCGGTCGCTGGCGTCACCGTCCGGGCGTGGACCGGCTCCGGTCGGCGGCGCCCGCATACGGCGGCCGGCGTCCTCGAAGTCCCGCCTCTCCAACCTGCGGACGAGGCTGCGCTTCTCGAAGGGCTCCTCCCGCCAACAACGCCTGCGGGACGGGCGCTCGGCTGGCTTGCGCGCGACCTCGCCGGGCTGAAGGTCGGCGTGGCTTTGGGTGCCGGCAGCCTCCGCGGCTACGCCCACTTCGGGGCGCTCCGCGCTCTCGAGCGCGCCGGTGTGGTACCCGACGTTCTCGCGGGGACGAGCATCGGCGCCGCCGTTGCCTCAATCTCGGCGCTCGGACACACGGCAACCGACGGGATAACGATCTTCGACCGCGGAGCGTCGGCGGTCTTTCGCCCAACGGTTCCAATCTACTCGGCCCTCACCGGCCGCGGTGTACGGA
>JALZFG010000486.1 GCA_030861645.1 Actinomycetota bacterium | reverse complement strand
GCGATACGCCGGTGCATCGCCCGCCGCTGAAGCGGCGACGCCTCCGCGCGCGCCGCGGCCGCCAGCAGGGGGTGGCTGAAGCGCACGCTCTCACCCTCGACCTCGATCACCCCGGCGCTGAGCGCCCGCTCGAGATCGCGCTCGACCTGCTGGCCGCCTCCTCCGAGCTCCACGAGAATGTGCGCGGTCGGGTTCGAGAGCAAGGAGGCGGCGAGCAAGAGCTCACGGACGCGCCTCGGGAGCCGCTCCACACGCTCGTGCAGAAGCGCGCGGAGGTTGACGGGAATCGGCAGCGGCTCGCCCGGGGCCGGGCGAACCTCGCGACGCTCGAGCTCGCGCCCGATCTCGAGCGCGTAGAACGGGTTGCCGCCCGACGCCTCGTGGATCCGGAGCAGTGCCGGGCGCGGCAGCTTGACCCCGAGCCGTGTCCGGAGAAGCTCGTAGAGCGCGGCAAGCGTGAGCGCCGGAAGTGAGACCCGCTCCATCCGCTCATCGATAAACGCGCGGTCGAGCCCAAATGGGACGGCGCTCCCCGGCGACGCACGAACCGCGGCGAGAAGCCCGACCGGCTCGGCCTCGAGGCGGCGGAGCGCAAACTCGAGCACGCGCGCGGAGGGGAGGTCGAGCCACTGCAGGTCGTCGACCGCCACGACAGTGGGATGCTCGCGCGCGAGCACCCGCAGGGCGCTGAGGAAGGCCAGACCGACCGCACGCCGATCCGGCCTCCGGCCCTCGGCCTCCCGGAGCAGCAGCGCGGCCTCGACGGCCTTTCGCTGCGGAACTGGCAGCCTTGGCAGCACCTCGCCGAGGACTGGCGAGACGAGATCCCCGAGGCCGGCGAACGAAAGCCGCACGTCGGAGGCACTGGCTCGCGCCGAGAGGACGTGGAGCCCTCGTTCCCGCGCCGCCTCGAGGCCCGCGCGCCAGACGACCGTCTTCCCGATCCCGGCCTCACCCTCGACGAGGAGCGCGCGGGGCTGCCCGGGCAGGTTATCGAGGAAGTCAGCCAGCAGGGCGAGTTCCGTCTCGCGGCCGATGATGTGCCCCGTGGCGGCCACGGCCTCGTTTCCTTCTACCCAAGAGCAGCCCGATGCAACCGTTGCTGCTCCCGATGACCGCGGCTACAGAGGCGGGATGACAGCCACCCCCGGGAGCTCCTTGCCCTCGAGCAGCTCGAGCGCCGCCCCGCCACCCGTTGAGACCCACGAGATCCGGTCCGCGAGGCCGAGCTCGTCGACGGCCCGGGCGGAGTCGCCGCCGCCGACGACCGAGTACGCCGGCGAGGCGGCGATCGCTTCCGCGACCGCCTTCGTCCCCTCCGCGAAGCGCGGCCACTCGAAGACGCCCATCGGCCCGTTCCAGAATAGGGTGCGCGCCTCGCCGATCCGCTGCGCGAAGCGTCGCCGCGTCTCCGGGCCGATGTCGAGACCGAGCCAGCCGTCCGGAACGGCGTCGTAGGGAACGACCCGCGAGTCGGCATCTTCCTCGAACGCGACCGCGGCGACGACGTCGGACGGCAGCACCACGGGGAACTCCAAGGGGTTGTCCACCCGAATCTCCTCGGCCATCTTTCCGCCGATCAGCACGCTGTCCGCTCGTCGCCCGAGGTGCCGGAGGACGCCCAGCTTGTCGTCGACCTTCGCGCCGCCGAGGACGAGCACGAACGGCCGCTCGACCTCCCCCAGCACCGTGCCGAGCTCCTCGAGCTCGCGCTCGACCAGCAATCCCGCGTACGCGGGAAGCAGCTCGGCGACGCCGACCGTCGAGGCGTGCGCCCGGTGAACCGACCCGAACGCATCCTGGACGAACAGGTCGTACTCGTCCGCGAGCTCGCGGGCGAATCTGTCGTCGTTGCTCGTCTCGCCCGGGTCGAAGCGCGTGTTCTCCAGCACGCTGAGCCGCGCGTCGCGGAGCACGTCGGTAAGTCGCCTGCGAACGGGGTCGATCGAGTACTCCGGATCGGGCCCCTTCGGCCGGCCCAGGTGCGAGCACACGCCGACCGCCGACGCGCCGCGCTCGAGGAGCAGCCGCAGGGTCGGCAGGGCGGCCCGGATCCGCGTCTCGTCGGCGATGCGCCCGTCCGCGAGCGGAACGTTCAGGTCGGCGCGGACGAGCACGCGCTTGCCCGCGACGTCGGCCTCGCGGACCGAGCGCGGACGCCGCACTAGCCGGCCGAGGTGACCGGTACGGGCGCGAGCGTGCGCGCCATCCGGTCGGTGAGGTCGACCAGCCGGCACGAGTAGCCCCACTCGTTGTCGTACCAGCCGAGCACCTTCACCATCGCGCCGCTCACCATCGTCAGCTCGCTGTCGAAGATGCACGAGTACGGCGATCCGACGATGTCCCGGGAGACGAGCGGCTCCTCGCTGTACTCGAGGATCCCTTCCATGGCGCCCGCGGCGGCGCGCGCGAAGGCCTCGTTCACCTCGTCCACGCTCGTCTCGCGCGCCACGCGCACGACGAGATCGACGACGGATCCCGTCGAGACGGGGGCCCGCATCGCCATCCCGTCGACCTTGCCCTTGAGGTGGGGCAGGACGAGCCCGATCGCGCGCGCGGCTCCGGTCGACGTCGGCACGAGGTTGATTGCGGCCGCTCGCGCGCGGCGCAGGTCCTCGTGCGGCAGGTCGAGGATGCGCTGGTCGTTCGTGTACGCGTGCACTGTCGTCATGAAGCCCTGCTCGACCGCGAAGCCGTCGTCGAGCACCTTCGCGAGCGGCGCGACGCAGTTGGTCGTACAGGACGCATTCGAGACGATCGCGTGCTGCTCGGGGTCGTACGCCTCGTCGTTGACACCGAGCACGATCGTCACGTCCGGCCCGGTCGCCGGCGCGGAGATGATGACCTTCTTCGCGCCCCCCTCGAGGTGTGCGCGCGCCTTCTCCGCCTTCGTGAAGAACCCGGTCGATTCGACCACGAGATCGACCTCGAGCTCGCGCCAGGGCAGGTTCGCCGGGTCGCGCTCGCTGAGCACCCGGAGCTCGTGCTTGCCGGCGACCGTGATCTTGCCGTCGGACGCCTCGGCGCCGCCCGCGAGCCGGCCGTAGTTCGAGTCGTACTCGAGGAGGTGCGCCATCGTCTTCGCGTCCCCGACGTCGTTGATCGCGACCACGTCGAAGTCGCCACCGCGCTCGAGGTACGCCCGGTAGAAGTTCCTGCCGATCCGTCCAAACCCGTTGATTCCAACCCGCGTGGCCATGGTCCTCCCTGTCGCGTTTGCTCGGGGTCGCGATTGTAACGGGAGAGAGCGCGTTTTCCCTGCTCACGGCCCTGACGTCCACGTCACCTCACGTCACGGGCATCCTCTTCGCGACGACTGCGGCCGGCGGCGGCGCTCTCCGCGAACCAACGCTCTATACTCGGCGGTCCAGGCGGGTCCGAGCTCGTCGGGCGGCGGATCCAGACCCCGTCTGCCGCCTTCGTTCCGGGCAGGTGCAAGCGGAGGGAGCCTTCCTCGGAGCTTCCCTCCGGCCCGCCTCTCTTGCCGCGCCGACACACCCGTGGGCTGCCGAGGTCAGGCGTCCGCCCGCGCTCGAGCTCGCCCTTCCGGATGCTCGCGCCGCCCGCTTGCGGCACTGGCGGCGGAGCGCTCGAGGGCGAGGAGGCGGCGCTTGTACTCGGGCCCGAGG
>JALZFG010000463.1 GCA_030861645.1 Actinomycetota bacterium | reverse complement strand
GCTTCGCGCGGCGCAGGCGGCGTTCGCCGCGACCGGCGGCCTCCACGCAACGGGGCTCTTCGACCCGGCCGGCGAGCTCCTCTGCGTGCGTGAGGACGTCGGCCGCCACAACGCGATGGACAAGGTGCTTGGCTGGGCGCTCAGGCACGGGCGGATCCCGCTCGCCGAGGCAATCCTGTGCGTGAGCGGACGGCTGTCGTTCGAGCTCGTTCAGAAGGCGGCCGTCGCGGGCTGTCCCGTTCTCGTCGCCGTCGGCGCGCCCTCCAGCCTCGCCGTCGAGCTCGCGCGCGACCGCGGAGTGACCCTCTGCGGCTTCGTCCGCGGCGGGGAGGCAAACGTCTACGCGGAAGCGTGGCGCATCGCGGACGACGGCATCCTCGCCTGAAAAGCGCGCCGCGCAGTCGCTGCCCGCGGCCCAAGTACGCTTTCCACATCCGCGAGACGCCGATCCACGCGGGCGAAAGCCCGATCCTGTACGAGATCATCTCGACGGTCGCGTCGTCGCTCGACCTGAACGACGTCCTCGCAGCCGTCGTCCGCCTGCTCTCTGACGCCAGCGGAGTGCATGCCTGCTTCGTCTACTTCGTCGAGGATCGCGGTGAGCGCCTCGTCCTGAAGGCAGCGTCCGAGCCGTATTCGCACCTCGTCGAGCAAATCGCGCTCGAGCGTGGAGAGGGGCTCGCCTGGTGGGTGTGCGAGCGCAGAGAGCCCGCGTTCATCCGCGAGAACGCTCTCGACGATCCGCGCGTCAAGTACGTGCCCGAGCTCGAGGAAGAGCGGTTCCAGTCGCTCGTCTCGGTCCCGATCGTCGGCAAGGACGCCGCGCCGATCGGCGCGATCTCGCTCCACACCGAGGCGCCGCGGGAGTTCACCGAGGCGGACGTCGACTTCCTCGTGTCGAGCGCTTCGCTCGTGGCCGGCGCGATCGAGAACGCGCGCCTGTACGAGGAGACGCGGCGGCGCGTGGGGGAGCTCGAGCATCTGATGGAGCTCAGCGAGATGACGGCGCGGGCGGAGACGCTCGACGAGCTGCTTCCGGCCGTCGCGACGCACTCGCGCGAACTGCTCGGCGCTCAGGCCTGTCACCTCTACCTTCTCGGGCGCGGGAGCGACGAGCTCCAGCTCCGCGCGTCGAGCCCGCCCGGCGCAGAGGCACGTCCGACGGTCGGCCTGACGGAGGTCGGGCCGGAGCTCGCCCGCAGCGGCCGCGTCGCGACGCTCGCCACGCCGGTCGTCGCGAACGAGGAGCTCGTGGGTCTGCTGCGGGCGGAGGAGACCGTCGAGGTCGACCTCGCGCGCGCGGTCGCGAACGCGACCGCCGTGGCGATCAAGAAGATCGAGTTGATCGAGCATTTGACCGAGAAGAACCTGATCAAGGACTTCTTCGAGCAGCTCGCGGGCGGGAAGGTCCTCGGCGACGTGCAGGCACGCGCCACTCGCCTTCGCTGCAACCTCGACGACCGCTTTCTCGTCCTCGCGGCCAGCCCTCCGGACGACCGGCTCGAGAAGGCGCTCTCCGCCGTCGCTCCGGGGTCCCTATTCGACCGGCGGGAGGAATCGATGCGCGCCCTGCTGCGCGTCCCGCCGACGGGAGAGGCGGCGCTCCTCGAGGACGTGCGCCGCGTCCAGCGCCAGCTGGACGCGCGGGTGGCGATCGGCGTCTCGAATGCCTGCTCCGGCGCCGGGAGCTTCCCCGCGGGCTTCGAGGAGGCGCGCCAAGCGCTCCTCGGGACGAGCGTCCTCCAGGACAAGCCGACCGTGATGGCGTACGTGGAGCTCGGCCCCTACAAGTACCTCCTGCGGATGTCCCTCGACGGCGGCGTTCGCGACACGCACCGCGACGCGGTCGCGCGACTCGCTCAGTACGACCGCGAGCGCTCGACGGCGCTCCTGCGGACGCTCGAGGAGTTCCTCCGCCGCCGCGGCACAATCAGCGGCACGGCCGAGGCGCTGTACGTCCACCCCAACACGCTGCGCCAGCGCCTTCGGCGCATCATGGAGGTCTCGGGAATCGACCTTCGCAAGGACGATTGGCTGATGGTCGAGATCGCGGTCAAGCTCGTGAAGCTGCAGCAGGCTCTCGGCACGGCGCCCGCGGACACATTGAGCGGCGAGCAGTTGTAGGAACGCGCCATCGGCACAGCGCGACCGCGGCGCTATCGTCCGATCACTCGAAGAAGGAGGACTCAGATGGTCACGACGGGCGCTCCCGCTCCGACGCTCGAGGAGATCCGCCGGCTCTCGGAGGAGCGCGGGATCGAGTTCTACTTCGCCCAGTTCGTCGATATGTACGCGCGACCGAGCGCGAAGCTCGTTCCCGCCGCCAACCTCGACGACCTCGTGAGCGAGGGCGCCGGCTTCGCCGGCTTCGCAGCCGGGGAGATCGGCCAGGTCCCGAGCGACCCAGACATCGCCGCGATTCCGGACCTCGCGAGCTTCACGCCGGTTCCCTGGCAGCCCAATCTCGCGCGCTTCGCCTGCGACGTCTACGTCGAAGGCGAGGAGTGGCCCTACGATCCGCGTACGATCCTCCGCCGGCAGCTCGATCGCGCCCGCGCGCACGGGTTCGAGCTGATGATGGGTCTCGAGCTCGAGTACTTCCTCGTGCGCGAGACCGACGACGGCCTCACGCTCGCCGACCCGCTCGACACGCTCGAGAAGCCCTGCTACGACCTCAAGGGCCTCACCCGAAACTACGAGTTCCTAACCACCGTGTCGAGGTACGTCAACGAGCTCGGGTGGGGCAACTACGCGAACGACCACGAGGATGCGAACGGCCAGTTCGAGCAGAACATCACGTACAGCGACGCGCTGACGACGTGCGACCGCGCGATCTTCTTCCGCTACATGGTGCACACGCTCGCCCAGCAGCGAGGCGTGCTCGCGACGTTCATGCCGAAGCCGTTCAGCCACTTGACCGGGAACGGCTGCCACTTCCATATGTCGCTCTGGCGCGACGACACGAACCTCTTCCTCGATGAGAACGACCCCCGCGGGCTCGGCCTCTCCGAGCTCGCCTACAACTTCATCGGCGGCCTCATGCGTCACGCGAAGGCGTACATCGCGGTGACGGCGCCGACCGTGAACTCGTACAAGCGGCTGAAGGTCGGGGCGCCCGCGAGCGGCGCCACGTGGTCGCCGGTCTACGTCACCTACGGCTACAACAACCGCACGCAGATGCTTCGGATCCCCGGCCCCGGCCGCGTCGAGGACCGGACGATCGACGGGTCGTGCAACCCCTACCTGGCGGCCGCCGTCGTGCTCGCCGCCGGCCTCGATGGGATCGAGAACATGCTCGATCCGGGCGACCCGAACCCGGGCAACATGTACGAGACCCCTGAGGAGGAGCTGCGGGCCCGCGGCATCGAGGTGCTGCCGACGAACCTCCTGGACGCGACGCGCGAGCTCGAGCGCGACGACGTCCTACGCGAAGCGCTCGGCCGCGGGCGCGACGAGGACTACGTCGACTACTTCATCCGCGTCAAACGCGACGAGTGGACTCGGTACCACGAGCAGGTCACCCCCTGGGAGATCAGGGAGTACCTGACTCGCGCCTGAGCTCTATGTGCGAAAGCTCCATATGTTTCGCTGCAAGATCGTCGTAGTTACGCCCTATTCGCTGTCGAGGCACCTGTAGATTAAGGACATATGTGCGGGATCGTCGGATTGTTCGCGAAGTCTCCCGCGGTCGAGGAGCACCTGGGAACCCACCTCGCCGCGATGCTGATCCAGATGAGCGACCGCGGGCCCGATAGCGCCGGCGTCGCCGTCTACCGCGACCCCGCGCCGACCGGTTCGAGCAAGCTGACGCTCTTCTCGCCCAATCCGCTCCAGGACTGGGACGCGCTCTGCGACGAGCTGAGCAGAGCCTTCGGCGGTTCCCCGGACGCGAGCGTCCGCTCGAGCCACGCCGTCGTGGTCGTCGAGGCGGAGGCTGCCGAGGCCGAGGCCTGGGTCCGCCGCGCGCACCCGGAGCTGCGGGTGATGAGCGCCGGGCAGGTGATCGAGATCTACAAGGAGACTGGTCGTCCGGAGCAGTTCGCAGAGCGCTTCGCCCTGACCGATCTCTGCGGCAGCCACGCCCTCGGCCACACCCGCATGGCGACGGAAAGCCGCGTCACGACGCAGGGATCGCACCCGTTCTCAACCGGCCTCGACCTCTGCCTCGTCCACAACGGCTCGTTGTCGAATCACAACCGGCTCCGCGACAACCTCCGGCGCGAGGGAATCGAGTTCCAGACGGAGAACGACACCGAGGTCGCGGCCGGCTACCTCTCCTGGCGGATGCACGAGGGCGCCTCTCTCGAGGAGGCGCTCGAGGGATGCCTGGAGGATCTCGACGGGTTCTACACCTTCCTCGTCGGGACCGTCGACGGGTTCGCCGTGCTGCGCGACCCGATCGCGTGCAAGCCCGCGGTGCTGGCGGAGTCCGAGGAGTGGGTGGCGATGGCGTCCGAGTGGCGCGCAATCGCCGGGCTCCCGGGCGCCGGCCAGGCGCGGGCGTGGGAGCCTGCGCCGGGCGTCGTCTACGCCTGGGAGCGCGCGAAGGTTTGAGGCCCGCCGCCACGGTCGAGGCGACGGCGGTCGAGGTCGTCGATCTCGCCGTGACACCGCTTCGCGAGCTGAACCAGCGGCTGCACGACCTCGCCGGCGCAGCGCCCGCGCCGCGCCGCTGGCGCGTACTCAACCCGAACGGCGCGCACGCCGTCGCCTGCGGGCTCGACGCCGAGATCGAGGTCGAGATCGAGGGCCACGTCGGCTACTACTGCGCGGGGATGAACAAGCTCGCGACGGTCCGCGTGCGCGGGAACGCGGGCCCGGGTGTCGCCGAGAACATGATGTCGGGGACCGTCGTCGTCGAGGGAAACGCAAGTCAGTCGGCGGGGGCGACCGGCCGCGGCGGGCTTCTCGTCGTTCACGGCGACGCCGCGGCGCGCTGCGGGATCTCGATGAAGGGCGTCGACGTCGTCGTGCGCGGGTCGGTCGGCCACGTCAGCGGGTTCATGGCGCAGACGGGCCGCCTGGTCGTCTGCGGTGACGCCGGCGAAGCCCTCGGCGACTCGATCTACGAGGCGCGGCTGTACGTGCGCGGCGAGGTCGCGGGGCTCGGCGCGGACTGCGTCGAGAAGGCGCTCCGCGACGAGCACATCGTGGAGCTCGGCGAGCTGCTCGAGCGCGCGGGGATCGACGACGTCCATCCCTCCGAGTTCCGCCGCTACGGCTCCGCCCGGCGGCTCTACAACTTCGACGTCGACCACGCGGGCGAGTACTGATGGCCCCGGACGACACCTCCACCTGGAGGCCGGGCCTCCGCGAGTCGTACCTCTTCGATCGGAACGTCATCGCCGAGATCCAGCGCGCGGCGCGCGAGGGCATCTACGACATCCGCGGCTTCGGTGCCAAGCGCCCGCTGCCGCACTTCGACGACCTGCTCCTCCTCGGCGCGAGCGTCTCGCGCTACCCGCTCGAGGGGTACCGTGAGCGCTGCGACACGAACGTCGTGCTCGGGACGCGCTTCGCGAGGAAGCCGCTCGAGCTCGCGATCCCGGTCACGATCGCCGGGATGAGCTTCGGCGCCCTCTCGGCGCCCGCGAAGGAGGCTCTCGGCCGCGGCGCAAGCGCGGTCGGCACGTCGACGACGACCGGCGACGGAGGGATGACGCGCGAGGAGCGCGCGCACTCGCGGCTGCTCGTCTACCAGCTCCTGCCCTCGCGCTACGGGATGAACCCGGACGACCTGCGCAAGGCGGACGCGATCGAGGTCGTCGTCGGCCAAGGGGCGAAGCCCGGCGGCGGCGGCATGCTTCTCGGCCACAAGATCTCCGACCGCGTCGCGGAGATGCGCGACCTCCCGAAGGGGATCGACCAGCGCAGCGCCTCCCGCCACCCCGACTGGACCGGGCCCGACGACCTCGAGATCAAGATCGGCGAGCTGCGCGAGCTCACCGATTGGGAGAAGCCGATCTTCGTCAAGGTCGGCGCGACGCGCACGTACTACGACGTCCAGCTCGCCGTCAAGGCCGGCGCCGACGTGATCGTCGTCGACGGCATGCAGGGCGGGACGGCCGCGACGCAGGAGGTGTTCATCGAGCACGTCGGCATCCCGACGCTGCCGGCGGTGCGCCTCGCAGTCGACGCGCTCCAGGAGCTGCGCATGCACCGCCGCGTGCAGCTGATCGTGTCGGGCGGGATCCGCACCGGCGCCGACGTCGCGAAGGCGCTCGCGCTCGGCGCGGACGCCGTCTCGATCGGCACCGCGGCCCTGATCGCAATGGGGGACAACAGCCCGGAGTACGAGCACGAGTACCGGAAGATCGGCAGCTCGGCGGGCTACTACGACGACTGGCAAGCGGGGCGCGACCCAGTGGGAATCTCGACGCAGGAGGACGAGCTCGCGGCGCGCTTCGACCCCGTGCTCGGCGGTCGCCGGATCGCGAACTACCTGCGCGTGCTCACGCTCGAGACGCAGACGCTCGCGCGCGCGTGCGGGAAGTCGCACGTCCACAACCTCGAGCCCGAAGACCTCGTCGCCCTCACGGTCGAGGCCGCCGCCATGGCGCGGGTGCCGCTCGCGGGAACGACCTGGATCCCCGGTACGAACGGCTCCGCGTAACGCCCGCCGCGCCGTCGCGTCCGCCAGCGGCCGAGGCGCCTTCGCCTTGACACGCGAGTGACCGCGCGCTACGAATCACAAATCAAAGATCACGCCAGGAACGACACGCCGCTCGAGATCCCTTCCGTCGAGGAGGGCGTTTACCGCGCGCTTCGGCAGGAGATCGGCCGCCTGCGGCTCGCTCCCGGCGAGCGCCTCCGCCTAGAGGAGCTCGCGGCGCGCTTCCGCGTCAGCCTGACACCCGTCCGCCACGCTCTACGGCGCCTCGAGAGCGAGGGCTTGGTCGTCACCGTCCGGCGACGCGGCTCGCGCGTCGCGCCGCTCAGCGCGGAGGAGCTCGAGGAGATCCAGGCCCTCCGACTCGGGCTCGAGACGTTCCTCGCGCGCCGCGGCGCCGAGCACTGCACGGACGAGGCGCTCGCCGAGATGACCGACGCGCGCGAGGAGATGGAGCGCGCTTTCCGCGCCGGCGACCTCGACGCCTACATTCGCTCCTTCTGGTCGCTGCGCGACGCCTGCTACCGCTGCGCCGACCGGCCGCGCCTCGTGCGGGCCTTGGAGGACCAGCGGATCCGGGTCGAGCGCTACGTCCTCCACCTCTGCGAGGACCCGGACGCCTTCGCGGCGCTGCGACGCGGGCCCGACACGCTGATCGAGGCCTGCCGGGAGCGAGACGGCACGGCTGCCGAGGCGGCGACGCGCGACGCCTTGCTGTGGGTGCTCCGCGAGCTCCAGGCGATGCTGGACGGCGAGTCCTCCTCCGCGAAGGCCTCCGCCTGATGTCGTTCCTGCTCCCCTGTCCCCACTGCGGCCCGAGGGACGTGAACGAGTTCACCTGCGCCGGCGAGGTGACCGAACGCCCGCGGGCACGCGCGCCGGCGCTCCGGGAGCTGACGTCGTACCTCTACTTCCGGCGGAACGTCGCGGGTGTGCAGCGCGAGTGGTGGTACCACCAGCTGGGCTGCGAGGTGTGGTTCATCGCCGAGAGAGACACGCGGACGAACGAGGTCCTGAGGAGCGAGCTCGCGGCAGCGACGAGCGGTGAAGCGGCCCCGGCGCCGGAGGCGGCTGCGATCCCTGACACCCCGGCCGTCTGATGCGGCTCCCGCCGCAGCCGAGCGAGCGCATCGACCGCGGGCGGAGAATCACGTTCTTCTTCGAGCGGACGCCGGTCGCGGCGTTCGCGGGCGACACGATCGGATCGGCGCTCTTCGCCTCCGGCCGCCGCACCTTCTCGCGCAGCTTCAAGTACCACCGTCCCCGCGGCCTCCTCTGCTGCTCCGGCGACTGCCCCAACTGCCTGATGGAGGTCGACGGCGTCCCGAACGTGCGCGTCTGCATCGAGCCGGCACGGGAAGGCGCCCGGGTCAGGGCTCAGAACGTGGTCGGCTCGCTCGAGCGAGATCTGCTGGCGATCGTGGACAAGGTCGGCGGGCCTCTCACGCCGGTCGGCTTCTACTACCGCACCATGCTCAGGCCCCGCCGGGCGTGGCCGCTCTACGAGAAGGTCCTCCGCAGGGTCGCCGGCCTCGGCCGGATCGACGAGCGCGCGACGCGACGCCGACGGTTCGACACCGAGCACCGCCGCGCGGAGGTGCTCGTGATCGGCGGCGGTAAGGCCGGCGTCGAGGCGGCGCGGACGGCCGCGGCGGCCGGACGCCGCGTCGTGCTCGTCGACGAGGGCCTCGATTCCGTCCCGCCCGACGGCGGAGACGCCGAATTCGAGCTCGTGGCGCCCGCGTCCGCAATCGGCATCTACGAGGGCGGCCTCGTTCCGGTGGACGCGGGAGACGTCCTCTACCGGTTTCGCGCCGAGCGGATCGTCGTCGCGACCGGCGTGGTCGAGCAGCCGCTGCTCTTCCCCGGAAACGATCTCATCGGCGTGCACCTCCCCCGCGCCGTTCGGCGTCTGGTGAACGCGTGGGCGCTGAAGCCCGGCGAGCGCGCGGTCGTGATCACCGCGGACGACCGGGGCCTGGAGGCGCGCGACGACCTGCTGCGTGCCGGGGTGCACGTCGCGGGGACGTTCGACCTGCGCGAGCGGCAGCCGCGGCGGCTCGCGGCGAAGGGCAGACGAGGGCGGCTCGCGGCCGTTCTCGTCGACGGGAAAGCGTTCGAGTGCGACCTCCTCGTCGTGTCGGGCGGCGTCCAGCCGGCGTACTCCCTGCTCGCGCAGGCCGGCGCCACGATTGAGTACGACCCGGCCCGGGGGGTCTTCCTTCCGACCGAGCTGCCGCCGGGCGTGGAGGCGGTCGGCGCGGTCGCGGGCGAGCTCCCACCGGCGGCGATCCCGAGCGTGACCTTCGACGACGCGGCCGGGAAGGGAAAGCGCTTCGTCTGCGTCTGCGAAGACGTCACGGACAAGGACCTCAAGCGCGCGATCGGCGAGGGCTTCGACTCGATCGAGCTCGCCAAGCGCTATACGACCGTGACCATGGGGCCGTGCCAGGGCCGTCTCTGCCAGCTCCCCTCCGTCCGGCTCTACGCGCGCGAGAACGAGACCGACCCGGCGTCGATCGGGACGACGACGGCGCGGCCGCCGTGGAGGCCCGTCTCGCTCGGCGTGCTCGCCGGGCGCGGGAACGAGCCGGCGAAGCGCACCGCGATCCACCACCGGCACAAGGATCTCGGGGCGACGATGATGTGGACGGGCGCTTGGCGCCGCCCTCACTCCTACGGCGACCCCACCCGCGAGTCCCAGGCGGTGCACGAGGCGGTCGGCGTGATCGACGTCTCGACACTCGGCAAGCTTCTCGTGACCGGCCCCGACGCCGTGCCGTTCCTCGAGCGCCTCTACCCCAACAGATTCGGTGACATGACGCCCGGCCGCATCCGCTACGGCGTCCTCGGCACCGATGCGGGACGGATCATGGACGACGGCACGATCGCCCGCCTCGGCGACGAGCGGTTCTACGTCACGACTACCTCGACGGGGGCCGATACGGTGATCGAGTGGTTCGAGTGGTGGAACGCCGTCTGGCAGATGGACGTCGAGATCGCCGATGTGACGGGCGCGCTTGCCGCCGTCAACGTCGCCGGGCCGCGCTCGCGCGAGCTGGTGGGACGGCTGACGGAGCTCGACGTCTCGAGCGCGGGCTTCAAGTACCTCGACGCGAGGCGCGCGCTCGTGGCAGGCGTCCCGTCGCTGATCCTCCGCATCGGGTTCGTCGGCGAGCTCGGCTACGAGATCCACTTCCCGAGCCCCTTCGGTGAGTTCGTCTGGGACACGATCCTCGACGTCGGGTCCGACCTCGAGGTCACGCCCTTCGGCTTGGAGCCGCAGCGGATTCTTCGGCTCGAGAAGATGCACATCCTCGTCGGCCAGGACACCGACTCCGAGTCGAACGCGCTCGAGGCGAGCATGCCCTGGGTCGTGAAGTTCGACAAGGACGACTTCGTCGGCAAGTGGGCCCTCGAGCAGGTGCGCGAGCGAGGATTCCGGGAGCAGCTCGTCGGCTTCGAGCTGGAGAACGGCGTCGTCCCGCCGGAGGGCGGCCAGATCGTCCTCCACGGGCGGCCCGCAGGACGCGTGACGAGCTCGCGCTGGAGCGCGGAGCTGCGCAAGGTGATCGGCATGGCCTGGGTTCCCTCCACGCTCGCGGAGGAGGGCGCGGAGCTCGACATCAAGGTCGACGGCGGCCTCGAGAAGGCGACGGTGCGGCTCAAGCCCTTCTTCGACCCCGAGGGAGGCCGGCTGCGCTCGTGACCGAGCTCGACTTCCTCGCGCTCGACGCGGCGCGGTCCTCCGAGCGCTTCCGGCCGCTCGCGAGGTCGCCGATGGTCCGGCGCCTGCGCGAGGCCGGCGCCGAGTTCGCCGAGCGGAACGGCTGGCTCGTGGCCGTCGCAGTGCCGGGCGAGGAGGACGTCTCGGTCGGTGTCCGGGACGTCACGCATGCCTACCGCGTCGCCGAGCGAGGCGGCGACGTCGAGCTTCGGGAGGATGCGCAGGTCGTGAGGCTTCCCGCTGGGCGCTC
>JALZFG010000375.1 GCA_030861645.1 Actinomycetota bacterium | reverse complement strand
GCCGCGCGGGTCGCGCGTGAACGCGTAGAGGGCGCGCCCGCGACTGTCGAAGAGGATCCGTCCGTATCGGCTCGACCGGACGGTCAGGGTCGCCCTGGACTGGGCGGCATCGGCTGCCGTCGGGCCGGCTGAGCCGCTAAAAGCGAGCCCGGCACCGGCAGCCACGCCGGCGAGGGCGAGCGTAACGAGGATGAAGAGAAATGTTCGCATACGGAAATTGTCTTCGCTCCTGTCGCAGCGTTACGCGGAACTACGCTTGCATGCCGATGGCGCATCCGGACGTCCCTGCCGAGCAGGCGTACATCGATCACGCCTACGACTGCCTCGACCGCATCCGCGAGGCTGTTGCGCGTGCCGCGCGCGCCGGAGCGGGCGAGACCGCCTCGGCGGCAATCGAGGCGTGGGCGGCACGCCGCGTGCGAACCTTCACCGACGCCGAGCGCGGCCTCTGCTTCGGCCGTCTGGACCTGGAGGGCGCGGGCGATCGACTCTACGTCGGGCGCCGCTGGGTCCATGACGACGGCGGCGACGTCCTCGTGGTGAATTGGCAAGCGCCGGCCGCGCGCCCGTTCTACACGGCGACGCCGGCCAGCCCGCACGGCGTCACGCTGCGCCGGCGGTTCCGGATGCGGGGTCGGAAGCTCCTCGACATCAGCGACGAGGCGCTCGACGGCTCCGTCGAAGACGCGCTCGGCACCGTCGACGATCTCCTGCTGGAGGAGCTCGAGCGGAGCCGTGACGCGCGCATGCGCGACATCGTCGCGACGATTCAGGCCGATCAGTACGGCCTGATCGCACGGGAGCCGAAGCCGCCGCTCGTGGTTCAGGGAGGTCCCGGTACCGGCAAGACCGCCGTCGGTCTCCACCGGGCGTCGTTCCTGCTCTACACGCACCGCAAGGAATTGCGGCGCGTGCTCGTCGTGGGACCGAACCCGACGTTCATGGACTACGTCTCGCACGTGCTCCCCGCACTCGGCGAGGAGAGCGTCGAGCAGCGCGCCGTGGGCGAGCTCGTCGAGGGCGTCGAGGCGAGGCTCGTCGACGCGGACGACGTCCAGCGGCTGAAGGCGGACGTCCGGCTCGCCGAGGTCGTGCGCCGGGCGGTCGAGCTTCGGCTCGAGCCCCGGCCCGAGGAGCTCGTGGTGAGGCTCGACGGTGCCTTCATCGGCCTCCGCGAGGACGAGGTCGCGGAGCTGGTCGAGGAGACGCGCTCCGAGGCTGGGTTTTCCGCGCCTGCGCGCGAACGGTTCCGGATGCAGCTGCTCCGGCGCTTCTATCGCGACTACGGTGAGACGCTCGGCGGCCTCGCAATGCGCTCGTTCGACGAGGTCGAGCGCGCGCTGCGCAAGGACGGCCGCCTGGCGCGCTTCGTCGATCGAGTCTGGCCCGCTCCGCGCCCCGAGACCGTCGTTCGCCAGCTCCTGACCTCGCCCGCGCGGCTCGCCGAGGCCGCCGAGGACGTTCTCGATCGCTCCGAGCAGAAGCTGCTGCTCCGTCGCGGCACGGGCTGGAGCGACGCCGACCTCCCGCTGCTCGACGAGGCCCGCTCGCTCCTGCTCGCCCCGCCGACGGCGTACGGCCACGTGATCGTGGACGAGGCGCAGGACCTCACGCCGATGCAGCTGCGCCTGGTTGGGCGGCGGATCGCGGGCTGCTTCACCGTCCTCGGCGACCTCGCGCAGGCGACCGGCGTGATTCCCTATCGGCACTGGGACGACGTGCTTCCCTACCTTCCGGGCGGGAACGAGGCACGACTCGAGGAGCTCCGTCATGCCTACCGCGTCCCGCGCGAGCTACTGGCGTTCGCGCTGCCGCTCCTCGAGCACATCGCGCCGGACGTCGAGGCCCCCGTCGCCTACCGTGTCGGCGGGAAACTGCCGCGCGTCGTCGCGGCCGACCCCGTGCTTCCCCGGGCCTATGAGGAGGCCGCACGGCTCGCCGGGGAGGAGGGGCTCCTCGCGGTCATCGCGCCCGCCTCGCTCCGAAACGGGGAGGGCACCATCGCGTCGCCCTTTGACGAGACGCGGATCCCGTTGCTCGCTCCGCGGGAGGCTAAGGGGCTCGAGTTCGACCACGTCGTCGTCGTCGAGCCCGCCCAGATCGTCGAGGAGGCGGTCGGGGGGCAAGGTCTGCGCGAGCTATACGTCGCGCTTACGCGCCCGACGACGTCGCTCGTCGTCGTGCACGCGCGGCCGCTTCCGTCCGAGCTGTCGCTGTCGCGCGCCGCCGTCCGAGGTCTCGCGGGCGCTCGTCGACGACCGTGAGTACGCCTCTGCGCCGTGTTCTCGCCGACGAGCGACGCACCCGCCCCTCGCGGCGCCGCGCCTCTACTCGAGTGGCTTACTTCCGCGGCGTGCGGATGACGCGGAAGTCGGCCCTACCCAGCTGGTCGTACCGTCCCGCTCGGCGAGCGCCGAGGCCCGCCCAGGCGTACCAGCGGTAGCGCCCGGGCCGTAGCCGGTAGCGGCGGCCGGCGTACGTCCACGTGCCGCGGAGCGCGAGCCACGGTCGGACCGGCCACGCCGCGAGCAGCCTCGTCGACCGGCGAAAGAGCTGCACGTGGTAGTAGGTCGCCCCGCGAACCCGCGGCAGGCGAAGGGTCGGCGGTCCCGCGACGCGCGGAACGTACGACAGCCTCCGAAGCGTCACCACCTTCGGAAGAGCGAGTTTCGACACCTGCTTCGACCGGTTGTGCGCGCGATCGTACGCCTGGACGACGTAGCGGTACTCCAAGCCGTTCGTGATCCCTCGGTCCACAAACCGCGAGCCGCCGCCGCGAAAGACGCGCTTTCCGGGTCCCCGCGCTCCCCGAGCGATTCGCCGGACCGCCGTCGCCACCGCGTCCGAGGACGCCCGCCAGCGCACGATGTTGGCGCCGTCACCGCTCTCGACCGAGACGGACGAGAGAACGGGAGGGTGGGCGTCGTACTTGAGCGGAAACGACCGGGTGCCGGTATTGCCCGCCCTGTCGCGACAGGTCGCCGTGACGGACGCGCTCTCCGCGTCCGGGCCCTCGTACTTGACGGGAGGGCACGCGTCGATACCGGAGAGACCGTCCTCCCCTTTGAACGAGAACGAGACGGGACGGGTGTACCAGCCGCTGGCATCCGGCCTCCGCGCGGGCCTTCCGTCCGTGACGATCGGCGGAGTCTTGTCGAGCTTGATCGTCACCGAGACCGAGCTCGACAGCGGCGGGTTCGCGTTGTTCGAGGCGGAACACGTGAGCGTCGTTCCGGGAGTGTCGCGGGACAGCAGCGTCGTTCCGCAGCCGTTCGAGCTGCTGATACCGGTTGCATCCGACACCGTCCACGCCACGGTGACGTCGGATCTGTACCAACCGCTGCCTCCCCGCTCGCCGTTAATCGCGAGCGTGATCGAAGGCGGCGAGACGGCGTCGGCGGTGGCCGACGAGACGAGGAGCAGGCACGCGACACACGCGAGCGCGACAAGTGCAGCTGGCCGCGGCAGGGGAAGCGAGCACCGCTCGGGCGGGCTCACGCGCCCCGCCGGCGACGATGCGGCGCGCCGACGCATACGCCGCTACGTTCCCCCTCCCGTCTCGACTTCCTCGTCCTGCTCCGCCGGCATTACTTCGGCGCGGGGAGGGGAGCGGGCTGGGACGGTCGGTTCGGGGCCGGAAGCGGCGCCGGCTCGTCGGAGCGCGCCGAGCGCCCTCCACTCGGCGCCTGTGACGATGGCGGAGGCGGCGCGGGAGAGGCGGGCGGAGGTGAGGCCGCCGGCGGGGAAGCAGGTGCGGTCGCGCTCGACGTCCGGTCCCGGGCGGCCGGCGCAGAAGACGTCCTCCGCCGGGGCCCGCGGGAGCCTGAGGCGGACGGACGCGGGGCCGCGGCGGCCTCGAGGACGTGGATCCCAGTGTGGTTCACGAGCACCGTGGCCGCCCTCGCGGGAAGCGACCGCGCCCGCCTGCTGCCGATCACCGTGTCGAGGTTGCTCGCGCCGCGGACGCGCATCCACACCGCCTCGCCTCGGAAACGGAGCCGCCGACCCCGCTTCAGGACGCCCTGGTAGAGGAGCTTCCCCGTCGCGGCGCGGACCGAGACCCATGACCTCCCACGGCTGGCCTTGAGCAGGATCGTTGGCGGCGCGCTCGCGGAGCCGCGCTTCGCGGGAACGGCCGGCGCGGCAACCTCGTGGCGCAGGAGGGAGATCGACGAGGCCCATGACGGACGCGCGCCCCTCGAACGGGGGGTGCTGTCCGCGAAGACGGCGACTCCTCGCGGCCGGTGGCGGTCCTGCACCACAACGCCGACGGCGATCGCGGCGGCGACGAGCCCGGCGATTGCGACGAGGCCGAGCGGCACGGCGAGGCGACGCGGAAGAGGGAGGATGCTTCTTCGCGACGCGCGCGCATCCGTCGGAGCGGGCTCTTGTCGAACACCCGTCGGGGCGGGAGCTGGAGGTTCAGGCGTCGCAGCGGCGTCTCCAGGCGCCGCTACCGGGGTCAAGTCTGCCGGCTCGGCCCTCGGCGCGACCTGTGCAGGCTCGGCCCTCGGCGCGACGTCTGGTGGCTCCGCGATCGGAGCGAGGTAGGCGGGTTCGCCGCTCGAAGGGGTGTGTGGAGGCTCGGTCGTCGGAGCGAGGTCTGCAGGCTCGCCACTCCGAGCAACGTCTGCAGGCTCGGCCGTCGCTGCGGTACGTGCTTCCGGCGTGGGCGCGGCGGGTGGAGGCTCGGCCGTCGGCGACGGCGCGAATCCGAGCTCGGTCGCCCAGAAAGCGATACCGCCGTAGCGACTGGCCGCAACGTAGAGATCGCCTCGGCCCGCCCGCTTGAAATCGCTGGCCGACGGCCACTGTGTTCGTCCCGAACAGAACTGCGTGAGCTCGGCGCGAATCCGTTCCTGGGTCCACCTGCGCTTTGGACTTCCTTTCCGGCGCGCAAGCCGGTAGCGCGTTGTGCGGCCCGCGCCGACACGGACGAGAATTCCCGCCTCGACGAGTCCCGCAAGGTCATACGCCGCCTGAGATCGGCTGACACCCGCGAT
>JALZFG010000001.1 GCA_030861645.1 Actinomycetota bacterium | reverse complement strand
GCGCATGTGTGGCCAGACGACGAGCGTGTCCGCGTGCGGATCGGGCTGCACACCGGCGAGGCCGTGAACGCCGGCGACGGCTATGTCGGCATCGACGTCCACCTGGCGTCTCGAATCTGCCACGCCGGACACGGCGGCCAGGTGCTTGCCTCGGAGGAGACCGCTCGCACCCTCGGCCCGCTCGCCCACGACCTCGGCGAGTACGAGTTCAGGGGGCTACCGGCCCCGGAGCGGATCTTCCAGGTCGTCGCCGACGGCGCCCCGACAGAGTTCGCGCCGCTACGAAACGTCCGCAAGCGCGACCGGGCGCTGCGGGCCGTCATCGCCGAGGATTCGACCCTACTGCGGGAGGGGCTCGCGCGCCTGCTCGCCGAGGCGGGCATCGACGTCGTGGGCCAGGCGCGGAATGCCGACGAGCTGCTGCTCAAGGTGCGCAGCTACCGGCCACACGTGGCCATCGTCGACATCCGCATGCCGCCGACGCAGACCGACGAGGGCATCCGCGCGGCGAAGGAGATCCGCGCCAAACACGCTGAGACGGGCGTGCTCGTTCTCTCTCAGCACGTGGCCCACACCTACGCGGTCGAGCTCCTATCCGAGAGCGCCGAGGGGCTCGGCTACCTGCTGAAGGACCGCATCGCCGACGTGGACGAGTTCACGGCGGCGGTCCGGCGAGTGGCTGAGGGCGGCTCGGCGCTCGATCCTCTCGTGGTCGCGGAGCTGGTCGGCCGCAGCCGCGCTGACGACCCGGTGCAGCGGCTCTCGCCGCGGGAGCGAGAGGTGCTCGAGCTGATGGCCGAGGGGCGCTCGAACCAAGCGATCGGGCAGCGCCTGTTCATCTCCCCGCGCGCCGTGGAGAAGCACGTGACGAGCATCTTCACCAAGCTCGGCCTTCCGGCGGCGCCCGAGGATCATCGGCGAGTGCTCGCCGTGCTGACGTTCCTGCGCTCGTAGGAAGGCGCAGGAGCCGCTATCGAGCCGAACCCACTCGCCGTCTCGACCCACGTGTCGCGCCCGCACGGCCGCGATCTCGCGCAGGCGCCGCGGCTTGCGCGTCCACTCGACGAGTTCGGGTAGCCGCACCAGCGAAAGCCTGCCGGCCGTATCCGCTGGTCGCGCCGTCCCAGGCAGGCTCGATTCGAGAGAGACGACTGAGAGGAGTTCGAGATGAGCGTTCTCGCGACTTCGATGGCAGACGTGCGATCGGACCGGCGCCGCTGGATCGCGCTGGCGGCGATCGTCGCCGCCCAGTTCATGGTGGTGCTGGACGTGGCGATCGTGAACGTCGCTCTGCCCACGATCAAGACGGACCTGGGATTCAGCCAGGAAAGCCTCCAGTGGGTGGTGACGGCTTACTCGATCTTGTTCGGCGGCGTCCTGCTGCTCGGCGGGCGGATGGCGGACCTGATCGGGCGGCGGCGCCTGTTCATGGCAGGCCTGGCGCTCTTCACGATCAGCTCGCTGCTCGACGGGCTCGCGTGGTCGGAGGGATCGCTAATCGTCTTCCGGGCGCTGCAGGGGCTCGGTGCCGCGCTGCTCTCGCCGGGGGCGCTCTCGATCCTGACGACGACCTTCGCCGAGGGCAGGGAGCGCAACCTCGCGCTCGGGATCTGGGGCGCCGTCTCCGGTAGCGGCGCTGCCGCCGGCGTCCTTCTCGGCGGCGCGCTGACGAGTGCGTTCGACTGGCCGTGGATCTTCTTCATCAACGTGCCGGTGGGTGTGCTCCTGCTCGCGCTGACGCCGCGGCTCGTGGACGAGAGCCGGGCGGAGGTGGACCACCGGCACTTCGACTTCCCGGGCGCTGCCTCGATCACGGGCGGCCTGATGCTGCTGGTCTACGCGATGACCCGCGCCGTCCAGCACGGCTGGGGAGCGACCGAGACGATCGCCCTCCTTGCAGCTTCAGGAGCGCTCGTGCTGGCGTTCGTCGCGATCGAGCTGCGCTCGCGGGCGCCGCTCCTGCCCATGCGGATGTTCCGCTCGCGCACGCTGTCGGGCTCGAACCTCGCCGGCCTGCTGATGGGCGGTGCAATGTTCTCGCAGTTCTTCCTGCTCACGCTGTACATGCAGCAGGTGCTGCACTATTCGGCGCTGCAGACCGGCGTCGCCTACGTGGCGCTGACGCTGACGGTGATCGTGTTCGCGAACGTCTCGCAGGCGCTCGCGCTGCGGATCGGCATCCGCCGCCTCCTTCCCGCGGGCTTGGCCGTGGTGGCCGCCGGGCTCGTGCTCTATGCCCGGCTGCCCGTCGAGGGTCACTACTTCTGGGATCTGTTCCCGGCGTTCTTGCTGACCGGGGTCGGGATGGCGTTCGCGTTCATCCCGATGACGATCGGCGCCCTCGCGGGCGTCCGCGCCTCCGACGCGGGCGTCGCCTCGGGGCTGATCAATACGAGCCAGCAGGTCGGCGGGGCCATCGGCGTCGCGGCCGCGACCACGATCGCCGCGACCTATACCAGTCACTACCTCGCAGCGCATCCGGGAGCCGCGCCCGCGGGCGGTCCCGCCCTCACGCACGGCTTCGAGATCGCCTTCTACGTCTTGGCCGCAGTTGCCGCGCTCGCGGCGGTCGCCTCGGCCCTGCTCGTCGAGTCGAAGCCCCCACTCCCGGCGGAGGCCGCCGACGAGGCGGAGGAGGTCGTCCTGGAGGCGGCGGCCTGATGAGGATCTTCCTCGCCGGAGCAAGCGGCGTGATCGGCATCCGCCTCGTCCCGCTGCTGGTGGACGCCGGTCACGCCGTGGCCGGGATGACCCGCACACCCGCGAAGGCCCAGATGCTGCGCTCGCTCGGCGCGGAGCCCGTCGTCTGCGACGTCTATGACGCGGCCGCGGTCGCCGACGCCGTCGTCGCGTTCGGACCGGACGTCGTCATGCACCAGCTCACCGATCTGCCCGACGACGTGCGCCTGATCCGCGATCGTGCAGCGGACGACGCGCGAATCCGGCGCGAGGGCACGCGCAACCTGCTCGCGGCCGCGCGAGCCGCCGCGGCCACGAGGTTCCTCGCCCAGAGCGTCGCCTGGGAGCTTCCGGGCGACGGCTCCACGGCCACCGCCGACCTGGAACGAGCGGTGCTGGACGGGGGCGGCGTCGTGCTCCGCTATGGACGGTTCTACGGGAGCGGCACCTACTACGAG
>JALZFG010000423.1 GCA_030861645.1 Actinomycetota bacterium | reverse complement strand
CTGCTCGGCAGGCAGGACATCGGCTGCGCAGGCTGCCGTGCAAAGGTGTGTCCGTTCGAGGGCCATCCGTGCCTCGACGGCGTTCCGGTCGAGCAGGTCCTCGATGCCGTCGAGACGCTCGCGCCGTCACGAGTTCCGGAGCTCGCGGCGTGAGAGCTCTTCGGGCCGCGTTCGCCGCTTCTGGGATGACGGCGTTCGTCCGCTCGCTCGCGCGTGACGGCTCGATGCGGCGGGTGCGTTGGAAGCCGGGCGTTCGGGGACGGGGCCACTGCGGGAACCATCGCTTCCCGCCATGCGATGCGTACCGAGCGAAGGCGAGGGAGGTGAATCGATGAAGGTGGCGATGGTTTCGGAGCACGCGAGCCCGCTGGCGGCGCTTGGCGGCGTCGACTCGGGCGGCCAGAACGTCCACGTGGCCGCGCTCGCGACGCAGCTCGGACGGCGCGGGATCGAGGTCGTCGTCCACACGCGGCGGGACCACCCCAGCCTGCCGCGCGAGGTACGGCTCGGACCGTGGGTGTCGGTCGATCACGTCGACGCTGGGCCGCCCGAGCCCGTTTTTCGGGACGACCTCCTGCCCTACATGGACGACTTCGCCGACGACCTCGCGCGGCAGTGGCGGCGCAACCCGCCCGACCTGATCCACGCGCACCACTGGATGTCAGGACGCGCCGCGCTCGCCGCGGCTGGGTTGCTCGGGACACCGGTCCTGCAGACGTTCCACATGCTCGGTGTCGTCAAGCGCAGACACCTGGGTCCAAAGGACACGAGCCCCCCGGAACGGATCGACGAGGAGCGCGAGATCATCCGCGCCGTCGACGGGATCATCGCCACGTGCAGCGACGAGGTCTTCGAGCTCGTGCGCCTCGGCGCCGACATCGACCGCGTCCGCGTCGTCCCCTGCGGCGTCGACCTCGAGCTCTTCACGCCGGAGGGCCCGAGGGAGCCGCGAACCCCCGGGCTCCACCGGCTCGTCGTCGTCACCCGGCTCGTCGAGCGGAAGGGCGTGGGGAACGTCATCACGGCCCTCGCGCACATCCCGGACAGCGAGCTGATCATCGTCGGGGGCGGCGACGCGGCCGAGCTCGGCGATGATCCGGACGCGCGCCGGCTCCGGCGCCTGGCGGTGGAAGCGGGCGTCGCGGACCGGGTGCAGTTCCGCGGCCGCGTCAAGCACGAAGACGTTCCGCCGCTCCTACGCTCCGCCGACGTCTTCGTCACCGCGCCCTGGTACGAGCCGTTCGGGATCACGCCGCTCGAGGCGATGGCGTGCGGTGTGCCGGTGGTGGCGACCGCTGTCGGGGGACTCATCGACACGGTCGTCCACGGCGTCACCGGCCTGCACGTCCCGCCCCGCCGGCCCGACCGGATCGCCGACGCGATCGTGACCCTGCTCGGTGATCGAGCGCTGAGCGCGCGGATCGGCGCGGCCGGACTCGAGCGGGCACGGTCGCGCTACGGCTGGGAGCGGGTGGCGGACGCGACGCTCGAGGCGTACATGCCGCTCGTCGACTCCGAGCGGGTGGCGACGCGACAGGTGGTGCGATGAACGCCGTCGAATCCTTGACCACGCGCATGCACCTGGCGGCGCTCGCCACGGCGCTCCGGGCGCTCGAGCGCGACGCGCCGCTGATCGACGAGTGGGGTCACCGGCTCGCCGACGTCCTGCTTCGCGGCGGCCGGCTGCTCGCGGCGGGTAACGGCGGCAGCGCGGCCGAGGCCCAGCATCTGACCGGCGAGCTCGTCGGCCGCTATCGGATCGAGCGGCCGCCGTTGAGCGCCCTCGCGCTCCACGCCGATACGTCGAGCCTGACCGCGGTCGGCTACGACTACGGCGCCGACGAGACGTTCGCACGCCAGGTGAGGGCGCACGGACGCCCCGGCGACGTCCTCGTCGCGCTCACGACCTCCGGCGAGAGCACGAACATCGTGATGGCGGTGGAGGCGGCGAGAGAAGGAGGCCTGACAACGTGGGCGCTGACGGGGCCTCGCCCGAACCCGGTCGCGGCGCTGGCGGACGAGACCGTCGCGGTGGATGCTCCAGCGCCGACCGTCCAGGAAGTGCACCTCGTCGTCGTGCACCTGCTGTGCGGCGCGGTCGACGCCGCCGTCGAGACGGTGCTCGGCGAGCCGCGCGGGGACGAGTCGATGCCCCGCGAGGACGCCGAACGCGTGATTGCGCAGGTCCGGGCTTCGGGAGGAAGCGTCGTCGCGACCGGAGGCTGTTTCGACCTCCTCCATGCCGGCCACGTGCGGACGCTGCAGGAGGCTCGTGCGCTCGGCGACTGCCTCGTCGTTTGCCTCAACTCCGACGCGTCCGTCCGGAGCTTGAAGGGCTCCGACCGCCCCTTGGTCGCGGAGGACGACCGCGCCGCCGTCCTCGAGTCGCTCGCGTGCGTGGATGCCGTGGTCGTCTTCGACGAGCGGACGCCGGAGGCGGTGCTGGAGCGGCTGCGACCGGACGTCTGGGCGAAGGGAGGCGACTACGAGGCCTCCGAGCTGCCGGAGGCGAAGGTGCTCGAGCGCTGGGGCGGCCGGGTCGTGATCCTCCCGTACGTCGAGGGGCGCTCGACGACGCGGCTGCTCGAGGAGGTGCGGCTCCGTGGCGTCGGGTGACCTCGGCTGCGTGGTCGTCACGGGAGGCGCCTCCGGCCTGGGAGCCGCAGTCGCACAGCGCGTCGCGGACGAGGGCGGACGCGCGATCGTCCTCGACCGGATCGAGCCCCGGTTCCCGGTCGAGCGCGAGCTCGTCGACCTCGCCGATACAGCGGCCGCCGAAGCGACTGTCGGTCGTGTCGCCGCGCGTCACGGACGGCTCGACGCCGTCGTCGCCTGCGCCGGAATCGACTCGTGCGGCGCGCTGGTTGACGTCGACCGCGAGCGCTGGGAGCGCGTCGTCTCGGTGAACCTGTTGGGGACCGCGGCCGTCGTGCGCGCCGCCCTCCCCCACCTGCGGCGGACGCACGGAAAGGTCCTGACGGTGGCGTCGACCCTCGGGCTGCGCGCGCTCCCGGACGCAACGGCCTACTGCGCGAGCAAGTTCGGCGTGATCGGCTTCACGCGCGCGCTCGCGGCGGAGACCGCCGGCGCGGTGGGGGTGACGCTGCTGATCCCCGGAGGGATGCAGACGGCGTTCTTCGACGGACGCCCCGACCAGTACCGCCCGCCCCCCGGCGCGGAGCTCAACGACCCGAAAGTGGTCGCGGACGCGGTTCTCTTCGCGCTCCGCCAACCGCCCGGCTGCGAGGTGCGGGAGGTCGTCGTCGCGCCATCGCGCGAGCCGTCGTGGCCGTGAGCCGACGCGAGGCGCCAGGCGGCGGCCGCTCCCGCGCGATGCCAACCCTCAACCACCCTCAAGGGGGTCTGGCCCCCTTGAGGGTGGTCGAGGTCGCCGCCGTCCCGGCGCCGCGGCGCCGACAACGATCCGCTCGTGGACGGGCACAATAGGAGGGCGGCGGAGAGGTGTCCGAGTTGGCCTAAGGAGCGCGACTGGAAATCGCGTACCTGCCGAAAGGTGGGTCGCGGGTTCGAATCCCGCCCTCTCCGCCTCGACGCAAATGGCGCCGCAGCCGCTGCGGCGGAGCCTCACGGCGCTCGCGGCGATGGGCCCTTCGCTACTGGGTGAGGAAGGCGACGAGGTCGCTCAGCTGCCGCTTCGAGAGCCGCTGCTCGTAGTCCTGCGGCATCACGTTTCGCGGGAAGCCCTTTGCGATTTCCGCGTTCGGATCGACGATCGATTCGCGAACGAACGCGGCGTCCTTGCCTTGCAGCGCCTCGTCCAGATTCGGGCCGACCTGGCCGTTCGACCCGGCGGCCTGGAACGTGTGGCAGCCACTGCAACCGGCGCTCGCGAACACCTGCTTTCCCGCGGCCGCATTGCCTTCCGGCTGGGCTTGGGCCTGCGGCTGGGGCTGCGGTTGCGGCTGCGGCTGGGACGGCGGCCGGGGCTGCTCCGGCGTCGTCTGCTCGACGGGGGGAGAGCTCTCGTGGTGCTCCTCCTCGCCGAACACGTAGACGGCGGTCATCATCCCGACGAAGAGCACGAGCGTCGCCGGGATGTAGAGCCGCAGACCGCGACCCGGGAACCGCGGGCGGAAGCGCGGGACGACCATCGCCGAGAGCAGCGCGAAGGCGATGAAGGCGGCCGCCACGAGCGCGAGGCCGAGCTTCTGTCCGGACGAGAGCGCGAGCAGCACCGCCGCGGAAGCTAGCGAATCGCGCTTCCGGGCCGCCGGACACCAGAGCGCGAGCGTGAGAGTTCACGACTCTTCGGCCGCTCGTACTCGGCGGAACGCATCGGCGCGATGTGCGCAGCGCGGTTTGCCATCGAGCTGAGGCGGAACACCGGACGGACGCAACCACGAGAAGGGAGGAGAATGTCAGCGAGGGAGCCCAGAGAGCCCGAGGACGAGCGCGGGGAGCTCGACGAGGAGGCGGGCGAGGAGGAGGTCGACGTCCTCGGGGGCGGCGGCCCGGCTGCGACGTGGCAGGGCGGCGAGCTCGGCGAGGAGGAGGCCCACCGAGCCGACACGGATCACGACGAGCTTTAACGACGGTGGTACTGGTGCGCGACCGCGTGCCCCTTGCCGCGGCGGATCATCGCCCAGTTGACGGCGAACGCGAACGGCCAGGCGATGACGAAGCCGCCGAGCAGCGGCGCCCAGAAGCGGAAGTCGCCGAGTCCCGCTTCCATCGCGCCCGGGACGAGGAGCATGAAGCCGTTGTCGATTGCCTCCATGATCGCGATCGAGACGGTGTCGGCGGCGAGCGCGATCGGCACGATCGCACCGAGCGGGAGCCGGGCGCGTAGCAGCGGCAGCGAGGTGAGGCTGTAGCCGAAGAGGAAGGCGAGTCCCACGGCCAGGGCGATCGAGGCGATGTCGCCCCAGCCGAGGGCCGTGGCGATGATCATTCCCGTCACCTCGCCGATAAGGCAGCCGGTGAGGCAGTGGTTGGTCGCGCTTGCCGCGAGCCGGTTGAGCTCGGCGGGAGCCGCGGCGTGAACGCTGTCGTCCATCCCGCCGTGCGCGCCGTGGACAGCCTCAGCGCGCGAGCCCTCCGCGGCCCCATGCTCTGCGGGGTTGTTCAGATCTTCGTTCCTTACCCTGTTGCCGCTCGCTCTACGCGCTGCCTCGCAGGCTAGCGGCGAAAGCCGTGTGGAAGGCGCGAGCGGGTCGCGCTGACCAGTTCGTTTGGAGCGGCACCACCGATATCTTGCTTCGTCCCCGTCCGCAGCTCTACGGCGTTTGTCCGCTACTGGAAGGAGGAGCAAATGCTGACGGTCCAGGAAATGGACGACCGCGTCTCGATTCGGGATCAGCTTTCCCAGGAGACCGGACCCGTGATCCTGATCAATACCTTCAAGGTCGCCCCGGAGGATGCAGACGCGCTGCTTAAAGCGTGGACGGCGGACGCGACATTCATGAAGCAGAAGCCGGGATTCATTTCTACGCAGCTTCACCGCGGTGTCGCGGGAAGTTCCGTCTTCCTGAATTACGCAGTCTGGGAGTCGGTGGAAGCATTCAGAGCGGCGTTCACGGATCCCGAGTTTCAGGCGACGTTCGCGCGTTACCCCGACACCACGGTCGCATCGCCGCACCTCTTCCAGAAGGTCGCCGTGCCGGGCATCTGCGTGGACCGTTAGCTCGGCACGATATTTCGGGCGCGGCCGGTCTCGTCGTGCTTCCCGGGCCGCGGGCGCACGGTCGCCGAGGACAAGGCCGTCGTTCGTTGCGTGAGCGCGGGCGCGGCGTCAGCGTTGCCGCGCTTCGGTCATCGTCGCGCATCAGGCTATCGGCGTCGGGAACGGGGTCGCTCGCCGCGTCGGACTCGCTCTGCCGCCCCGCTCTCGTCGTCGGCGAGACCCTCGTCCCCTCGCTTGTCGTCACCTCGGACGATGTGTTGCTCCTCGCGTGCGCCCTCGATCCCGCCCGGTTGCACGTTCGAACGGCTGCTGGAGGGCATGGTGCCGATCGAAGTCACCGTCGGGGTCGGCGCCGTGGTCGCGCTCCTGCGCGCGGCGAGTGATGCCTTCGACCTCTGTTCGCTCCTGCCTCTTCAGCTTCTTGCGTGGGACCTCCTCCCTCTTCTCGGCGCGCGCTCGCCGGCCTCGCTTCCTCCTGCAGAGAGCATCTGCGATGACGACACCTTCGACGGGCGCGACCGCGACCGTGAGACCGAGAATTCCGCTCGACGTCATCGCCGTGCCGCCGGCTAGCGCGACGCAGGTAAGCCGGCGCTCGCCTCCGCGATGACGGGATGCGGATCTGGCGTCTCGCGGGGGAAGCCCATGCTCCAGGCGACGAGCTCCTGGTAGGGCATCGAGAAGTTGTTGTCGCCGACGAACTGCTCGACGATTTTCTGGTCACGAACGCGAACGGCATGCGTCTCGCTCATGGTCCCCTGCTCTCCGGTCGGCGGATTGCCGTAGAACGGGCCGGAATTCGTGTAGTGGATGACGAAGCGGAAGCACGCGCGCGTACCGTCCGGGGAGAAGAACTGATCATGAAGTGTCACGCGGAGCCGCGGGTATGCCGCGTGGAACTCGCCCACGAACTGCTTGAGCGCGTCGCGACCTCGAATCGGCCACGCGAGCGGCGTGTACAGCACGACGTCCGGGTCGTAGACCTCGTCCAGCAGCGCCTCGTCGCCGGTGCCGAGCGCACGCACGAACCGCTCGGGGAGCGTCTCGCCGCGGTCCGGCATGAGGTAGCCGAGCGCCGCGAGCGGCTCCGTATCACCGAAGAGGACGGAATCGGGCTCAACCAGGGGACGCAACGCCTCCTTGTACTCCTTAAAGGCCGTGCCTGACTCGTGCTCGTCGACAGCGGCGAGATCGACCCACGTCTCGTAGAGCCAGAACTCGCGAGCATCGCGTCGGGAGCGGTGGACAGCGAAGGCGAGGTTTCCGTGCTCCTCGCGGACGCGCTCAAGGTTCGAGAGCAAGAGCTGCTCGACGGCCGCTTCCCGGCCCTCGCGAGCACGCATGCGGACGACGTAGCTGATTGCCATGGCGCCTCCTCGTTTCGTGTCCCGACGGTTCGACGAGCGAATTGAATGAGCTAAGAAGCCTCTTTGACGGAGAACGTCCGTCGAGTCTGAGAATTCCGCCGCTGTTTCCCTCGCCGCGTCGCCGAGAAGTCTGCTCAGCGGCACCTGCGGCTCAAGTTGCGCGGGACGCCGTCGGTGGCGCTGGAAGTGCTCGGTCCCCTGCGCTGACCCCAAGTTCTCGCGAGGCCTAATGCGAGACGAAGCCGCGGAGCTTGGGTTGTCAGGAGCGCGCGCTCGTCGAGCTGGCGGACTCTCTCGAGGCACTCGGCTTCGAGTTCGTCGAGTCTGAGCTCTCGCGCGTCGCGTCGTCGACACCTGGCGGCGATCGGCACTCCGCCGCTGCTCGCCCAGTCAGCGCTCGGGCGGGTGTCTGACCCAGGAATAGGCAACGTCGGCCAGGCGCATGTCGCCCTGCACGTAGTCGCGCCACGCCGCCGCAGCGTCCCGCAGCCGGAGGCTCCTCGCCAGTCGATCGAGAGCGGCGTGACCCCCGGCCTCGAAGAGGAAGACCGCCTCCTGATCGCTCAGGAATACCTGGTGGCGCTCGAGCCCGGCCGCGTCGGGATCGAATGGAGGTCCCCGCTCGAGCAATTCGTTGACGCGATCACGCACGCCGGGCTTCAGCGGAACAACGACGACGATTCGGCTTGGCTCCGGTGCGCCTCCCATAAGCTCTCCGCCGCCGGCTGACGCGTCCACACGTCGGCGTGCGGGCCGAATACTCTCATAGTGTGCGGCCGCATCCTTCCTCGTCCAGCTGCAGGAGGAAGTAGCATCGGCCGGTACGAAGGCAGGATTGGGAAGATCGGGGAGCGACGAGTCGTCGTAGAGACGCGATGACGGAGACGACCCGCATCGGGACCGTTGTTGCCGGCTACCGCGTCGAGTCGCTGCTCGGGCGCGGCGGCATGAGCGTCGTCTACCTCGCTGAGCACATCCGCTTGGGGCGCAAGGTCGCGCTGAAGGTGCTCGCGCCCGCGCTTGCCCAGGACGCGAGCTTTCGCGAGCGGTTCATTCAGGAGTCGCAGCGAGCCGCCGAGCTCGACCACCCGAACGTCATCCCGATCTACGACGCCGGCGAGGTCGAGCAAGGCGAGGGACAGGGCCTGCTCTACATCGCGATGCGCTACGTCCGGGGCGCGGATCTCAAGTCGATGATCGCGCGAGAGGGGCCTCTGAGCGTGGGTAGGACGCTGTTCATCCTCGAGCAGGCGGCGAGCGCGCTCGACGCCGCTCACGATCGCGACCTCATACACCGCGACGTCAAGCCGGCGAACATCCTCGTCGCCGAGCCCTCGGACCACGTCTACCTCACCGACTTCGGCGTCGCCAAGCACACGGCTTCTCGTGGCATGACCGCCACGGGCATCTTCGTGGGCACCGTCGACTACTCGGCTCCCGAGCAGATCGAGGGCCTGCCGCTTGACCGCCGAACCGACGTCTACGCGCTCGGCTGCCTGCTCTTCGAGTGCCTCGCGGCAAGACCGCCGTTCGATCGGGATTCCGAGCTGGCGGCCATGCACGCACATCTCACCGAGCCGCCGCCCCGCCTCACGGACGCGCGGCCCGATCTTCCGAAGGGTCTCGACCGCGTGATCGCGACCGCGCTCGCGAAGACGAGAGACGACCGCTTTCCTACCTGCCCCGATGTGATCGAGGCGGCACGGGCCGCGGTTCTGCAGCGCCAGCCGAAGCCGGTCGAGATCGTGGAACCCGAGCCAGCGCCCGCGCCTCGAGCGCCCGAAATCCCGGCCGCCGCGCCTTCGCCCGCGCCGACCGAGCCGTCGCCTTCCGCGCCGCAGCCCGAGCCCGAGCCCGCCTCGGC
>JALZFG010000379.1 GCA_030861645.1 Actinomycetota bacterium | reverse complement strand
CGTCGAGGCCGCGCGTCGGCTGCGCGGCGATGAGCAGCGCCGGATCGGCGCTGAGCTCTCGTGCCAGCACGAGCTTCTGGAGGTTCCCGCCCGACAGCGCGGCTGCGGGGGCGTCGAGGTCGGCGCCGCGGATGTCGAAGCGGCGCGCGAGCTCGGCCGCCACGCGCCGCGCCTGGCGGCGACGGAGCAGGAAGCGACCTCCGACGGGCGCGCTCCGGTAGCGCTTGCTGATCAGGTTCTCCGTTACGGACAGGGAGGGCGCGACGCCCTGGCGCAGCCGGTCCTCGGGGCAGTACCCGATCCCGGCGGAAATCCGGCGGGCGACCGACGTGTGCGTGAGGTCGCGATTCCGGAAGAGGATCCTCCCGGCGCGCGCGGCTCGGAGGCCGACCAGGACCTCCGCCAGCTCGCGCTGCCCGTTGCCGGCAACGCCGGCAATCGCGACGATCTCTCCTGCCCGAACCTCGAGGTCGATCCCCTTGAGCGCCCGCAGGCCGCTGTCGTCATCGGCCTCGAGGCGCGCGACGGCGAGGACGACGTCGCCCGGCTCGGCTGGGCTCTCGATCCGCTGCTCGGCGAGCTCGTGGCCGATCATCATGCGCGCAAGCTCGGGCTCGCTCGTCTCTGCCTTCGCGACTGTCGCGACGTTGCGGCCGCGCCGCAGCACCGTCACGCGGTCGGCGACCGCCATCACCTCCCCGAGCTTGTGCGTGATGAAGACGACGCCCCGCCCCGCGGCCGCGACCTCGCGCAGGCTCTCGAAGAGGCCGGACGCCTCCTGTGGAGTGAGCACCGCGGTCGGCTCGTCGAGGATGAGGATGTCCGCGCCGCGGTAGAGGTTCTTCAGGATCTCGATACGCTGCTGCTCCCCGACCGAGAGCTGCCACACCGGCCGCGCTGGATCGACGGGCAGGCGATACCGCTCAGAGAGGCGTGCGATCTCGTCCTCGAGCGCGCGCCGGCGGATGAGCGTTCGCGGCGAGTGCCAACCGAGCGTCACGTTCTCGGCGGCAGTGAATCGATCGACGAGGCGGAAATGCTGGTGCACCGCGCCGACGCCGCGGGCGATCGCGTCGCGCGGCGAGCGGAGCTCGACTGGCTCGCCCCGAATCCGAATCTCGCCCTCGTCGGCCCGGTAGAGGCCGGAAAGGATGTTCATCAGCGTCGTCTTGCCGGCGCCGTTCTCGCCGAGGAGAGCGTGGATCTCGCCCGCGCGAAGGTCGAAGTCGACATGGTCGTTCGCGCGCACGCGCGGAAACGTCTTGACGATCCCGCGTAGCGCGACGAGTTGCTCGGTGTCGCTCACGCTATGGCGGGGAGACGAGCTCAACGCGGCTCCCGTCGACGAAGCGCGCCCTGTCCCCTCTGGCCCCGACGTGGTCGCCCGCCGGAAGCGCCCGCCGAAGCCCGATCGACTCGAATCGGTCGCGACGACGAGGTCGGCCGCCTCGCCGCCCGCGCAGACGCGGCTCAGCAAGCGCGTTCACGTCCGATAGCCGCCTTGGCGCACGACGCCTCTCTATACCACCGGGACCGGCGCCGGCGAACCGTTCGATCCGCCCCGGGCGCGAGCGACGAGGCTGCCGCGTCGCGGAGGTCGTGCCAGCGCGCGCCTGCCGCGTCGTCGGCGAGACCTCGGCCGCCGCTGGGGAGAGCGCGGCAACGGTCCCGGCTCTTCCTGACGCCGTCGGCGCGCAGCGGAGGTCTTATAGTGAGCGCCCGCGCCGTCGACGAGCGGTGTCGGGGTTGCGGGAGAGGGTCGTGGCCGAGTCGCAGACGAAAGCGCTCACCGTCGAGTCGGTCTCGAAGTCTTTCGGCGCCGTCAAAGCGGTTGAGGACGTCACGTTCTCGATCGAGCCGGGCTCGCTCACCTGCCTCATCGGCCCCAACGGCGCGGGCAAGTCGACCTTGCTCCACTGCGTGTCCGGCGTCCTGCGACCCGAGCGCGGGCGGCTCGCCCTCGGCGAGCAGGACATCTCGCGCTGGAGTCCCCACCGCCGGGCGCGGGCGGGCCTCGGGATCGTCTTTCAGATCATGCGGGCCCCTCGCGGCCTCGACGTCTGGTCGAGCACGATGGTCGGCTGCCATGCGTGGACGAGGTCCGGCTTCCTCTCGGCCGTCTTCCGAGCGCCGTGGCAGCTGCGCGAGGAGCGGATGATCCGCGCGGAGGCGTGGCAGGCGCTCACGACCGTCGGCCTCCAGCGTCGGGCGCACGATGCCGCCGAGGGGCTTCCGCTCGGGCAGCTGCGACTCCTCGCCCTCGCGCGCGTCCTCGCGCAGCGGCCGCAACTTCTCCTCCTCGACGAGCCGGTCGCGGGCCTGCGCGCCGGCGAGAAGGCTCAGCTCATGGACGTCTTCCACGACCTCCGCAAACGGGGTCTTACCCAGATCCTCATCGAGCACGACATCCAGTTCGTCGGGTCGGTCGCCGACCGCGTCATTGTCCTCGACCGCGGTCGCGTGATCGCCGACGGCCCGCCGGAGCAGGTCCGCCACGACGAGCGAGTCGCCGAGGCGTACCTCGGCGCGGCGACGCTATGACCGCCCTCCTCGAGGCGGACGGCCTCGTCGTCAAGTACGGGCCCGCGGTCGCGGTCGACGGGGTCTCGCTGCGGCTCGAGCAGGGCGAGCGCGTTGCCTTGATCGGCCCCAACGGCGCCGGCAAGAGCTCGCTCCTCAACGCCCTCTGCGGTCTGCTCAAGCCGGCGGCGGGTCGCGTGCGGGTTGGCGGACGCGACCTCACCGGCGCAGCACCGGGTCGCGTCGTCCGCTCCGGCGTCACGCAGGTTCCCGAAGGCAGGCAGGTCTTCCCCACGCTCTCCGTCGAGGCGAACCTCTTGCTCGGCGCCTACGGCCGCGAATTCCGCCGGGAGGTCGTCTCCGCGACGCTCCGCTTCGTCCGCCGGCGGGCGCAGGTCGCGGAGCGCCTCGAGCGCGTCTACGAGCTGCTCCCGGCTCTGCGGGAGCTGCGAGAGCGGCCGGCGGGGCAAACGTCGGGCGGCGAGCAGCAGATGGTCGCCATCGGGCGCGCGCTCATGGCCGAGCCCCGCCTGCTCGCGGTCGACGAGCTCTCGCTCGGACTGGCGCCGCTCGTCGTCCAGGGACTGACCGAGTTCCTGCGGGCGCTGAACGAGGATGAGGGAGTCGCTCTCCTGATCGTCGAGCAGAACGCGCTGCTCGCCCTGGAGCTCTGCTCGCGGGCCTACGTGCTCGAGGCCGGCCGGTGCGTCCTCGAGGGCGAGAGCGAGGACGTGCGGCGCAACCCGCGCGTGCGCGCCGCGTATCTGGGCGGCCTGGAAGTGAGCGCGACGTGACCGCATTCGCTGGGATCGACGCCGCCGACATCCGCACCTTCGCCCAGCTCGTCGTCGTCGGGCTGAGCACGGGCGCGGCCTACGCGCTCGTCGGCATCGGGATGGTCCTGATCTACCGGACGACGAACATCGTCAATTTCGCGCAGGGCGCGTTCGCCGTCCTCGGCGGCTTGCTCATGGTGAGCCTCGAGGACGACCTGCACGGTGCCGTCGCGGCGGTCGTCAGCGTGCTCGTCGTCGCGCTCGTCGGAGCGGCGATGGGCTTTATCGCCGTCGGCCTTCGCGGGCGAACGACGCCGCTCGCGAGCCTGGTGATCACGCTCGGCCTGGCGCTGATCGCCTCCTCCGCCGACCTTTTGGCGTTCGGCGACCGGCCGCATACGTACGCGCCGATCTCGGAACGGGCGTGGTCAGTCTCCGGAGTCGTCGTCCAGCCGCAGTACGCGCTCGTGGTCGGCGTGACGCTCCTCTCCGCACTGCTCCTGACGCTCCTCCTGCGAAGGACGATCGTCGGCCACGCGCTCGTCGCCTGCTCGGACTCCGTTCGCGCGGCGGAGCTCGTGGGGATCAACGTCCGCTCGGTGGCGGTGATCGCGTTCGCTGTGTCGGCAGCGATCAGCGCGCTGGGCACGCTGCTCCTCACCCCCGTCCTCCCCGTGAGCTACGACTCGGACGTCGGCATCGCCGTGAACGGCTTCGCGGCCGCGGCGTTCGGCGGCCTCGCCAGCATCCGGCTCGCCCTGATCGGCGGCCTCGTGCTCGGAATCGCCGAGCAGCTCGTCGTCGTCTACTGGGACGCGCAGTACGAGCTCGCGATCGCGCTCGTCGTCATGCTCGTGCTAATCGGGTGGCGGTCGCGCCACGAGGCGGTCGAGTGACGGAGCCGGGGCCGAGCGCTCCTCCCCGCCCGCCGCGGTGGATAGGGCTCGCGCGACTTGTGGGCCTCGCCGCCGCGGCCGCGATCGCCGTCTACCTTCCCTTCCGCCTCGACCCGGGCGACCGGACGCTGTACACGCTCATGGGCCTCTACGCCATCGTGGCGATCGGCCTGTCCCTGCTCATGGGGTTCGCCGGGCAGATCTCGCTCGGGCAGGGAGCGTTCTACGCGATCGGCGCCTACACCGCGGGCATTCTCACGGTCGGCCTCGACCCCGACGAGCGGCTCGTCAATCCGGACGCGGGGATCGACCCCCTCCTCGCGCTCGCAATCGCTCCAGTGCTCACCGCCGCGGTCGCCGCGGCGATCGGCGTTCCTCTGCTGCGGCTGCGCGGGCACTACCTCGCCTTCGCGACGCTCGCCCTCCACCTGATCCTGATCGCGCTCCTCTTCGGCTTCGTCCGCTTCACCGGCGGACAGGACCCCGGCCTCGTCGGCATCAAGCCCCTCGAGGTCGGAGGCTGGCAGTTCGCCGACCCCGACTACCGGACGAAGTTCGCGTCGATCGTCTGGGGCGTCGTCTTCGTCACGCTGCTGGCGGCGGTCAACCTCGTGCACTCGCGCGCGGGTCGTGCGCTGCGCGCGATCGCGACCAGCGAGCGGGCCGCGGCCGCGGCCGGAGTCGCCGTCTCCGCCTACAAGCTCCGCCTCTTCGTTCTCTCGGCCGGCCTCGCCGGGCTCGCAGGCGGGTTCTACGCCTTCCTGCTCCAGTTCCTCTCCCCGGATGCGTTCCCGATCGTGCTCAGCATCCAGTTCGTCGTGATGGTCGCGGTCGGCGGCCTCGGCAGCGTCTACGGCGCGGTCGTCGGCGCCGTCGCGATTACCTGGCTCGGGAACGAGCTGCGCGAGCTCGGCACCCGGGAGACCCTCCTCGGCTTCGACGTCCCGCTCCAGGCGCCGCAGGTGTTCTCGATCGGCGTCTTCGGCCTCATCCTGATCGTCGTCGTGCTCCTCTTCCCGACCGGTCTGCTGCCGGCGCTCGCGCAGGGTGCGCGACGGTTCCGGCGCGCGGCGCGCTCTACCGCATGAAGAGGCCGCCGTTGGCGTCGTACGTCGCGCCGGTGATGTAGCCGGCCTCGTCGGAGACGAGGAAGGCGGCGAGCGCAGCGACCTCCGCAGGCTCGCCGAAGCGGCCGACCGGGATGCGCGCCCGGACGGCCTCGAGACGGTCGGCCGGCATCCCGTCCATCACCGGGGTACGAACGGCGGCGGGAGCGATCGCGTTGCAGGTGACGCCGTGCGGGGCGAGCTCGGCGGCGACGATCTTCGTGAGCACGATGATCCCCGCCTTCGACGCGGCGTAGTGCGCACCCGCGACCGCGCCGCCCTGCTGCCCGGCGAGCGAGGCGAGGTTGACGATCCGACCCCACCCCCGCTCGCGCATCCGCGGTCCCGCGAGCTGGCAGCCGAAGAAGACACCGCGCAGGTTGACGTCGAGCACGTCATCCCACTCCTCCTGCCCTATCTCCCACAACGACCGAGAGACGGTCAGGGCGGCGTTGTTGACCAGGATGTCGACGCCGCCGGCCTCGTCGAGGACGCGCTCGATCGCGCCCCGGTCGCGGACGTCGACCCTGGAGGCGCGAGCCCGCCCGCCGAGCGAGGCGGCGACCCGCTCGGCCGCGTCGACGTTCACGTCGGCCAAGACGACCTCGGCTT
>JALZFG010000340.1 GCA_030861645.1 Actinomycetota bacterium | reverse complement strand
GCCCGACTGGGTCGAGACCGCGCGGGTCCGCTTCCCGTCGGGCCGGCACGCAGACGAGCTCTGCGTCACGGAGCTGGCGCAGGTCGCGTGGGCGGCGAACCTCGCGACGCTCGACTTCCACCCGTGGCCGTCGCGGCGGCGCGACGTCGAGCACCCCGACGAACTCCGCATCGACGTCGACCCGCAGCCGGGAACGACCTTCCGCCACGCGAAGAAGGTCGCCGCGCTCGTCCCGCTCGACCCAATCGAAGAGCGTCCGCAGGTCGCAAACGGCCTCGTCGATCTCGGCATGGACGTCCCCGAGCGCCGCGAATCGAGCCGGCATCGTTTCGATCGTGAAATCCTCCGTCTCGGCCTCCGGGAGCTCGTTCCACGTGACGGGCGCGGAGACGGTCGCGTCGCGCCGCGCGCGAACGGAGTAGGCGGAGGCGATCGTCCGATCCCGGGCGTTCTGGTTGTAGTCGATGAATACGCGCTCGCCGCGCTCCTCTTTCCACCACGCCGTCGTCACGAGGTTGGGAGCGCGCCGCTCGACTTCGCGGGCGAACGCGAGCGCGCAGCGCCGTATCTCCGGGAAGCTCCAGCGCGGCTCGATCCGGCAGGCGACATGGATCCCGCGGTTGCCCGAAGTCTTCGCCCACCCAACGAAGTGGATCTCGTCGAGCACCTCGCGAACGACGCTCGCCACGCGCTTCGCGTCGGCGAACGTCGTTCCCGGCTGCGGGTCGATGTCGATGCGCAGCTCGTCGGGCTGCTCCACGTGGGCGCGCCGGGAGGTCCACGGATGGAAGTCGAGGGTCGCCAGATTGACCGCCCAGATCACGTGCGCCAGCTCCGTCACGCACAGCTCGTCGGCATGCCGTCCGGACGGGAAACGGACGCGAACCGTCTCGAGCCACGTTGGCCGCTGCGCCGGCACGCGCTTCTGGTAGATCGGCTCGCTTTCTGCCCCCTCGGGATGGCGCTTGAGCTGCGTCGGCCGCTCGTAGAGCGCCCGAACGATGCCGTCGCCGACCGACAGGTAGTAGCGGACGAGGTCGAGCTTCGTCTCCCCGCGCGCGGCGAAGAAGAGCTTGTCGGGATTCGAGACGCGAACGGTCCGCGATCCGACCTCGAGCTCCACGTATGGCGAGGGCATCCCCCAACGCTACCGCCGACCCCCCCGTGCTAGGGTCGCCGACGTGCGAAAGCTGCTCGTGCTCGCCCTGCTCGCGGGCATGCTCGCCTTCGTTGCGGCGGGCTGCGGAGGCGGCGACGGGGAGGAGTCCGCGGCGGGGACGACCGCGACGACCGCCGCGAAGTCCTGCGCGAAGGATCGGCTCGAGCTCGCCGACGCCGGCGGGCTGACGGTCGGGACGGACAACCCGGCGTACCCGCCCTGGTTCGCGGGCGGGACGCCGCAGGGCTCGAAATGGGAGGTGAACGACCCCAGCACAGGCAAGGGCTACGAGAGCGCCGTCACGTACGCCGTCGCGAAGGAGCTCGGCTTCACGCGCCCGGAGGTGAAGTGGGTCGTCGTTCCATTTGCGCAGACCTACAAGCCGGGACCGAAAGCGTTCGACTTCGCGATCGAGCAGATCTCGTACTCGCCCGCGCGCGCCAAGGCGGTCGACTTCAGCGAGTCCTACTACAACGTCAACCAGGCGCTCGTCGCGCTCAGGGGAACGCCGATCGCCGGCGCGCGGAGCATCGATGAGCTGAAGCGCTACAAGCTCGGCGCAGTGATCGGGACGACGAGCTACCGGTACATCGTCGACACTATCGAGCCGAGCTCCAAGCCCTCGGTGTACGACACGTTGAACGACAACATCTCCGCGCTGAAGAACGGGCAGATCGACGGGCTCGTCACGGACTTCCCGACCTCGTACTACATCGCCAACGTCCAGCTTTCGAACGGGACGATCGTCGGCCGTTTCCCGACCGTCGGCCGGCAGGAGTACTTTGGCATGGTCTTCGAGAAGGGAAGCTCGCTCGTCTCGTGCGTGAACCGCGCGCTCCAGTCGATAAAGGACGACGGCGAGCTCGCGCGCCTCGAGCAGCGGTGGATTACGAACAAGGCGAGCGCGCCGGTCCTGCGCTAGGCACCCGGCGCTCCCGCATCCTCGGCGATCTTCGCGCGGACGGCGGCCGGACGGTCGCGATCGCTCTCGTCAGCACGGTCGTCTTCTTCACGGTCGTCGCTGTCCTCGTCGTGAGGTCACCGGGGTGGCCGGCGGTTCGCGAGGCGTTCTTCAACATCGACGAGTTCACGCGCTCGTTCCCCGATATCGCGGATGCGTTTCTGCTCAACGTCCGCATCTTCGCGATCGCCGAGGCCGTCATCCTCGGGGCGGCGCTCTTGATCGCGATCCTGCGCAGCCTCCCCGGACCGGTGTTCTTCCCCGTTCGCGTGCTCGCGATCGGCTACACCGATCTCTTCCGGGGCGTCCCGACGATCCTCGTGATCTACATCCTGGGGTTCGGCGCGCCGGCTCTTCAGCTCTCGGGCGTCCCGACCGACCCGATGTTCTGGGGCATCGTCGCGCTCGTACTCGTCTATTCGGCGTACGTCGCCGAGGTGTATCGCGCCGGGATCGAGTCGGTGCATCCGAGCCAGGAGGCGGCCGCCCGGTCGCTCGGCCTCTCACGGGCGCAGGCGCTCCGGTTCGTGATCCTCCCCCAGGCGGTGCGGCGGGTCGTGCCGCCGCTGCTCAACGACTTCATCGGGCTTCAGAAGGACTCCGCGCTCGTCGCGCTGATCGGGCCGATCGAGGCGTTCCGCCAGTCACAGATCGAGGTCGCGGCGACGTTCAACTACACCCCCTACCTCGCGACCGCGATCCTCTTCGTCCTGCTGACGATCCCGCTCGCCCGCTTCACCGATTGGCTCGTCGCGCGGGACCGCCGGCGCCAGCTCGCCGGCGCGCGCGCGTGAACGACGGCGCCGCGCTGCGGCTCGAGGACGTCCACAAGTCGTTCGGGGGGCTCGAGGTGCTGCGCGGGATCGACCTCGCCGTCGGCGAGCACGAGGTCGTGTGCCTGATCGGCGCCTCGGGGTCGGGCAAGTCGACGCTGCTTCGCTGCGTCAACCTGCTCGAGCGGATCGACTCAGGCCGAATCCTCCTCCACGGCGAGGAGATCACGCAGCGCCGGGTCGACGTCAACCGCATTCGCCGCCGCATCGGGATCGTCTTCCAGGCGTTCAATCTGTTCCCGCACATGACGGTGCTCGAGAACATCACGCTCGCGCCGCGGAAGGCGCTCTCGCTCCCGCGCGCCCGCGCCGAAGCGGAGGCGCTCGAGTTGCTCGACCGCTTCGGGCTCGCGGACAAGCGCGAGGAGTACCCGGATCGCCTGTCCGGGGGACAGCAGCAGCGCGTCGCGATCGTGCGCGCGCTCGCGATGCGGCCCGACCTCATGCTCCTCGACGAGGTGACGAGTGCGCTCGACCCGGAGCTCGTCGCCGAGGTACTCGCCGTGATCCGCGAGCTCGCCGAGGGAGGGATGACGATGCTGATCGCGACCCACGAGATGGGCTTCGCTCGCGATATCGCCGACCGCGTCTGCTTCCTGGACGCCGGCGTCATCCTCGAGCAGGGAGCCCCCGAGGACATCTTCAGCTCGCCGCAGGAGCCTCGGACGCGGCAGTTCCTGCAGCGGATCATCGCGGCGGGCCGCTTGTGACCCGGCTGGCGAAGAGCCGTCCGCAGGGGCCATGTCCCGGGGTCAGACCCCCTTGAGCGTTGGTTGAGGGTTCGCGGCGGGCGCGACTCGTCTGGAGGCGCTACCATCCGCCTCGCCTCGAGGAGAAGTGGCCGAGTGGCTGAAGGCGGCGCCCTGCTAAGGCGTTAGGTGGGGAAAACCCTGCCTCGAGGGTTCGAATCCCTCCTTCTCCGTGACCAGAAGCGGCGCGTCGCGGCGCCGCTTCTCCTTCCGTCGCGGGCCTGGGCGGCACGCGAATCGCGTCTACGATGGTGTCGAGGCTGTAGTCGCCCTCGGAGGGGGGGCAGAGCGGTCGAATGCGGCGGTCTCGAAAACCGTTATCCGTCGTTCGGCGGATCGAGGGTTCGAATCCCTCCCCCTCCGCCTTTCCGCCATGCATGCGCGTTTGCAGCTCGCCACCCGCTCTCTCAGGCCAACCGTCGCCTCGAGCGACGAAATTCGTGCGAGCGTACTAGCCCGAAGCGGGGAGCTCGGACGGGAGCTCGTCAAAGCGACCCTTCGGCTCGAGGCGCTCGCGGACGGTCGCGTCGAAGTAGACGTAGGTGGTCGTCAGCGCGACGAGCGGAATCGCGAGGACGTAGACGAGCCCGGCGACGACGTTGAGCAGCGGGAACGGGGCATCGGTGACAACGATGAGCAGCGCTCCAACGACGGGTCCTAGGGCGAGCGCAAGCGCGGCGCCGACGACGACCAGCGAGGCGACCCTGAACCAGCGGCCGCGAACGAGCTCGCTGCTTCTCTGGAGCCCGTCGCGCACGGAGGCGTTCTCCAGCTCGACGGCCTGGGCGATGAGCGCCCATCGCGCGGTGAGCCATACAGCCACGGGGAGGAGCGCCAGCGTCAGAGCGAGCAGGACCACGATCACCACAGCGAGCGCCGCGGCGCCGAGCAGGCGCGGAAACGTGTCGAGCGCGAGTCGATACGCGCGCAGGGAATGGATCTCGCGCCCCGCGTCGATCTCGCTGAGCGCCCTCGCCGTCGCGGCCTGCACGAGGCTCAGCCCCGCGAGCGTGAGGATTGCGCCGATCGCGAACGCGAAGGACGCGAGCAGGCCGCCGCCCTCGGCGTCGTTCCTGATGCCGACGACGCCCGAAGTGCCGAAGGCCAATTCCTGAAGCGCCGCGTTGACGGCGGCGATCGGGAGGAAGGCGAGGGCGATCCCAATGAAGAGCCTCCGGCGAAGCATGTACATCCGCGCTGCGGCCGCGAGGGTCTGCCCCCAGGCCCGACGCCGCGTCACACGAAGCGGCGTCGCCGGCCTCCAGATCGTGCGCGTAAGTGCAAACACCCCGAGCAGCAGAAGCGTTCCGACTACGAAAAGGGTGAGTGCCGGCTCGTCAATCGTCCGCCGTAGTACGTCCGAGCCGCTCCCGACGGCAGCGCAGAAGAAGTCGGTCGCCGTGGTGCCGAGCAGTCCCGCCGCCGGGATCGCGTAGCTGCGATCGCGCCAGTCCTCCTCCGCCCAGGCGATCGGTTCGGTCCACTGCCGCTTGAGATTCGGCCCCGTCGGCCCGTTGTAGAACGCCTCCTGGCGCTCCCCCCACCGACCCTCGAACGCAATCCACGGGAAGTTGCGTTTTGCAACTGCTGCGTCGCTCGGGATCGTCCGCACGACAGGACGCACATCGAGGGTCGGGCCCGATGTGTCGTCGCACCCAATACCCTGCCCCGCGGAGCGCCCCAGGTACAGCGCCCTTTCGAAGTAGTTCGCATGCGATCCGGCGGCCGGATGGACGACGGGGTGCGTCCGATCGACGAGCTCAAGTTTCTCGTCGTCCCAGGATGCGCGCTCCGCCCCCTCGTGCTGGCTATAGCCCGCCTCGACCGGCTGGCCGGACAGCGCCCCGGCCGCCTCGTCGGCGTCGAAGACCAGCTGGATCGTCTCCCAGTCGCCCTCGTGCTTGTTGTTGAAGTCGTTGAAGGCGTAGAAGAACCAGTACTGCAGCGCGAGCTTCCCTGGAAAGGCGGGGTCCGTCGCGACGTGCGCGTAGACGGTCGGCTTGGATCGCGCGACGAGCCGATCGCTCCAGCGCTCGTAATCGCACCGCGGGTCGAGCGAGCTGCCGGGGAAGTCGAGGTGATACTCGTACAGCCCCTCTGCAAGGTCGGCCGCTGTCGGCCCGATTTTGATCAAGTCCTCCGCTTCCCACGGCCCACGCAGCGCGACCGTTGGCTCCCCGAGGACGCGCTCGACGTCGATCGGAGCGTATGGCTCGCCGTAGCCGCACTCTTCGGCCTGCTCGACGAGTCGGACAACCGGCGCGTAGCGCTTCGCGAGGGCGGCCTCGTCAGCAGGGTCGGCGGACGCAGCCGGCGCGGCGCCGAGCGCCAACAGCAAGGACAGGAGGGCGCGGGTGAGGAGGGCGCGCACGCAGCGATTCTCGTGTTCTGGGCTCCAGGAAGTAAAGGGCCTGCCGAGAAGCGTCTCCTTCCCGCGCACGGGACGCAAACGGTTGCAATCGTTCTCCGTCTGCCTCTCGGCTGCTTCGAGCTCAGCGTTGCTCGTCGTGATCGTGATGACGCTGCTGATCACGCCGCCACTGAGAGGATCAGACGCCGATTTGGGGCTGCGGTGCGAGACCCTTCAAAGCAGGGGTCGGTTCGCCCTCTCGTCTTCGACATGCGCCCTGCAGCTTTCTCGGGGTGTAACGAGACCGAGCGAACATGCGGACCCGCCCTCGCCCAGTCCCCCGTCGCGCCATCCCGTCGAACCTCCGTCCTACGCCAAGCCCGATCGCGCGGGCGACGAAGCGGCCTGAACGCGCCGACGTGCACCTCTCGCCGGGCAGCGATACTGCAAGAGAATGGAAGGAGGCGTGACGGCCTTGCACCGATGCTCGTCGTGCGGCCACGAGAACGCGCCCGGGCAGCGCTTCTGCACGAGCTGCGGAGCGTCCCTGGGTGGCGAGTGTCCGACCTGCGGCAGCGCCAACCCACCCGGGTCGAGGTTCTGCGGAAGCTGCGGCGCCGTCCTCGAGCGGGCGCCCGCGCGGCAGGCGGGCGAGGAGCGACGTCTGGCGACCGTTCTGTTCGCGGACATCTCCGAATTCACGCACCTGTCCGAACAGAAGGATCCGGAGGATCTTCGGGCGATCGTCGACGGGTGCATGGAGAAGCTCGCTGCGATCGTCGAGCGCTACGACGGCTTCGTGGACAAAGTCATCGGCGACGCGGTGATGGCGGTCTTCGGCGCGCCGATCGCCCACGGAGACGACCCCGAGCGCGCCGTCCGGGCCGCGCTCGAGATGCAGCGGTGTGCCGCCGAGGATGCCGCCGAGCTCGCACTCTCGCTCTGCGTCGGCATCAACACCGGCGACGTCTACTTCGCACCGGTTGGCCCGGACGCCCGGCCGACGGTGATGGGAGACGCCGTCAACACGGCGAAGCGGCTCCAGAGCCACGCTCCACCAAAGGGCGTTTACGTCGGCGAGGAGACGTGGCGGGCAACACACCGCGCGATCGAGTACGCGGAGGTGGGGCCTGTGGTCGCCAAGGGAAAGGACAAGCCGCTTCGCGTCTTCACCCCGGTGGGCGAGCGCTCGGCGCCGGCCGAGGCGACGTTCCCGGCGGTGCCGTTGCTGGGACGCGACCACGAGCTCGATCTCCTGCGCGGCGTCTGGAACCGGGTCGCGGGAGGCAACCGCCCGCACCTGGTAACCGTCTTCGGACCGCCCGGCATCGGCAAGACGCGTGTGGCAAGCGAGCTGGTCGCGAACGTGGAAGAGCTCGGAGGCCGCGCCCTTCGCGGAAGGTCCGTTCCGTTCGCCGAGACGACCGGGTTCGGTGCATTCGGCCAGCAGGTGAAGCAGCTCGCCGGGATCTTTGAGTCGGATCCGGTTCCGGTCGCTCGCTCGAAGCTCGACGGCATCGTCGCGCGCGTCCTCGGCGTCACTGAGGCGCAAGAGCTCTCCTCTCAGCTTGCGGCTCTCATCGGGCTCGCCGTTGACGATGCTCCGGTGGAAAAACACGTCCTCTTCCGCGCCGCGCGGCGCTTCGTCGAGGGGCTTGGCCGCGAGGCTCCGACCGTCCTTGTCTTCGAGGACATCCATTGGGCGGACCCGAGCCTGCTCGAGCTCCTCGAGCACCTCGCCACGCGCCTGCGCGACGTTCCCGTCCTGCTCCTGACGCTCGCGCGCAGCGAGCTCCTCGAGCTGCGGCCGACGTGGGGAGGCGGGCTGCCGGCGTACACGGCTCTCCCGCTCGAGCCGCTGGCGCCCGAGATCTCGAGGGAGCTCGTCGTACGGCTTCTGGCGCAGCGAACGGAAGCTTCCGTGGCCGTCGCCGAGCGGCTAAGCGAGACGGCCGAGGGCAATCCGCTCTTCATCGAGGAGCTCGCCGCCTCGTTCCTCGAGCGCGCGGCCTCGAGCGACGACCAGCTGCCGTCGACCGTCAAGGGGATCATCGCCGCTCGGCTCGACGCGCTGCCGCCGGCGGAGCGTGCGACCATCCTCGACGCTGCGGTCGTCGGGAAGGTCTTCTGGCGCGGCGCGCTCGCGCACCTCGGCGGGGATGCCGGCCTCGCGGAAATCCTCGATTCCCTCGAGCAGCGGAACCTGATCCGGCACGAACAGTCGTCTCGGATCGAGGGCGAGGATCAGTTCTCCTTCCGACACATGCTCATTCGCGAGGTCGCGTACGCAACCCTGCCGAAAGCGGTCCGTCGGGAGCGCCACGCGGCCGTCGCGCGATTCCTCGAGCAAGCGGCCGGAGATCGTGCCGCAGAGTCGGCGGCGTCGCTTGCACACCACTGGGAGCAGGCGGGCGATCGCGGGCGCGCCGGCGACTACCTGGTGAAGGCTGCCGAGCAGGCCGAGCGAGCCTGGGCGAAGCAGGCGGCCGCCTCCTTCTACACGCGAGCACTCGAGGTGCTGCCCGAAGACGATACGGCACGACTGCGCGCGATTCGGTTGCGGAGAGCTGCGGCAATGGTTCAGGCCGGCAACTTCCACGCCGCGGTGCCGGAGCTCGACGCGCTGATCGGTGAGCTCGAGGGGCGGGAGCGCTTCGAGGCACTCGAGGCGCGGTTCAAGGCGACGTTCTGGGGCCTGAACGACGCCGAGGCCTCCCGCCGGTTCGGCGCCCAGGCGCTGCAGCTCGCGAACGAGCTCGGTGACGACGAGCTGCGAGCGCTCGCCCTCTCGCGACAGGCTGCGGCGCTCGCGATGGACGGTCAGGTCGATGAGGCGATCGCGCTGTCCACTGACGGGTTGGCCGCTTGGAGGCCGGACGTCCGACCCGCCGAACGCGCGGAGGCCCTCGACTGGCGCAGCCTCCACCACTACTGGCTGGGGAAGTATGAAGAGGCCCTGGAGCCAGGGCGCGAAGCGGTCCGCGTCGGCTCAGAGATCCAAAGCGTCTTCGGGGTCGTCAACGGCCACGCCGATCTCGGTCTTTCGCTCACCGGTCTCGGCCGGCATGAGGAAGCTCTCGCGGTCTTCGAGCGCGGGGTCGCGCACGGTCGCGAGTTGGAGCTTCAGCCGCGCCTCACGTCCCGGATCCTCAATATGTGGGCGGGCGCGCTTCGGGAGGTCTTCGAGCTCGAGGAGGCACGGCGCCTGAATGAGGAGGCGATCGAGCTCGGCGAAAGGATTGCCTTCCCCGGTGCCGTCGTCAGCGGGAAGATCGACCTGGTCGCGCTCGATCTTCTCGAGGGCGAAATTGGACGGGCAGAGAAGGCACTCCCGGCGCTCCGCGCGCGGGCGGCCGAGACGAAGGGCTGGCACCAGTGGCTCTGGACGACGAGGATCGCGTATGCGGAGGCCGAGGTCGCCCTCGCGAGCGGGCGGCCGGGTGACGCTGTGACGCTGGCGTCCGATGCCGTCGCGCACGCTCTCAGCTATCGACGCCTGAAGTACGTTGCGAGCGCGCGGGCCGTCCTGGGC
>JALZFG010000327.1 GCA_030861645.1 Actinomycetota bacterium | reverse complement strand
CTCGCGATCCACGAGCGGACGCTCCCGCCGACGATCAACTACGAGCACCCCGACGAGGAGTGCGACCTCGACTACGTCCCGAACGAGGCGCGCGAGGCGGAGATCGACCTTGCCCTCTCGAATGCGATGGGCCTCGGCGGCCACAACGGCTGCGTGCTACTCGGAAAGGTCTGACGGCTTTCCGAGCTTCCGCGTCCCGCCGGGCGATAGCAACCCTCAACCAACCCTCAAGGGGGTCTGGCCCCCTCGAGACTCTCGCGCTGACCCTCAAGGGGGTGTGGCCCCCTCGAGGGTTCGCGAGCCTCACGAGGTGGCGGGATCGATCACTTCAGGCGTGAGCTCGTCGAGTGACCGGAGCACGACGTCTGCATCGCGCAGCGTCGCCTCCGGCGGCGGGAACTCACGGTTCGGGATAGCGATCACGCGCATGCCGGCGGCGATGGCCGAGCGGAGGCCGTTCTCGGAGTCCTCGACGGCGGCGGTGCGACCCCGCGAGACTCGGAGCCGGCTCGCTGCCTCCAGGTAGACGTCGGGGGCGGGCTTCCCGCGCGCGACCTCCTCTGACGACACGACGACGGCGAAACGCTCCGCGATCCCCGCAATCTCCAGCACCAGCTCGATCAGCGGCCGATTGGACGACGAGGCAACCGCGAGCGGCCACCGCGCGGCGACCCGCTCGACGGCCTCACGCGCGCCTGGAAGCAGCGGCAGCCGCTCACGGTAGAGGCGCTCGAGGCGCCGGACGACCTCATCCGAGATCGCCTCGGCGGGAAGTGAGATGCCGAGCTCGTCGTGCATGTACCGCGACCACTCGACGGAGCTCATCCCCATCATGTCGGCCTGAGCACGGCCGGTCCAGCGGCCCCCGAGCTCTTCGGTCAGCTCGCGCCGCGCCTCGCTCCAGATTTGCTCCGACTCGACGAGGACACCGTCGAGGTCGAAGACGACGGCGTCGATCACAGCGCCCGATACGCCTGCTCGAGATGGACGAGCGGCTTCGCCGGCGCTCCGAACTCGACGCGCGCGACCGCTCCTGTGAAGAGCGTGTGGTCGCCCACGTCGTACTCGCGCCAGAGCTCGCACTCGATCCACCCCATCGCCCCGGCGAGCAGGGGTGCGCCGCGCATGCCCGGCCGCGTCTCGACGTCGCTCCAAAGCGCAATCGGCGGGACGCCGCGCGCGAAATGCTGGGCCAGGCGCTCTTGTCCGGCGGCGAGGAGGCTGACCGCGAAGGAGCCCGCCTCGCGGAGCAGCTCGTGCATCGCGGCGAAGCGGTTGATCGAGACCCCGACGAGCGGCGGCTCGAGCGAGAGCGAGACGAGCGAGCTCACGGTCAGTCCGATCTGCTCACCGTCGAGATCCACCGTGACGACGGCGACGCCGGCGGGGAAGCGGCGCATGAGTGCGCGCAGGTCGGCTCCCGTCGCCACGACGCGATCATACGAAGGCGCCCTCGGCGAGCTCCCGGCGAGCCCGTCCCACGCCGTCGCTCGCGCGTCCCCGAGCTGCCTTCTTCAACCCGTGCGCTACTCCGCCAGCTCCTCGGCGAGGAGCGCGCATGCGAACGAGCGCCACGCAAGCTCGTTATCGCGGCCGAGCGCCTCGAGCATGGCTTGCACGCGTGGAAGTCCCGAGGCCGCGGCGTGCAGCTGCGCGAGCGCCTCGGCGAGCTCGGCGCCTCGGCGCTCGCTCCGCAGCTCGTCCGCGAGCGACGTCACCGCGCGGCTGTCTGGGACGAGTCCCCGCTTCGGATCACCTCCAGTCGCGAGCAGGAGAAGCGCTCGCCGCCGCGCGCCATGGAGCTCGGCCTCGTCGATCCGGAGCTTCAGCCCGGCAAGCCACATCAGCGCCGGGCGGGCCTCGTCGAGCTCGGAGCGCGCGAGACCTTCCTCAATCGACTCGAGCGGCGGACGGATCTCGTCGTCCACACACGCACCCTAGACCGCCCGCCTTCGCTCGCCCGCGCTCGCGCACGTGACGATGGGCAGCGCCCTGCCCCGTGGGGCCTCCGGCGCCCACGCCCCCCGCAAAAGCGCGGCTGCGTAAGGTTCCGCCTGTCCCGCGACGAGAGAGAGGGAGGCGAGGAATGGGGCTCTTTACGATCGAGTTCGAGCTCGGCCGTGAGACGCGCGCGATGATCGAGCGCGTGGCCGGCGAGACGCGCGCCATGATCGAGCGCGTGGCGACGACGGCCACGATGCAAATCGAGCTCGGCCCGGAGACGCGTGAGACGATCGGGTCGTTCGGAATGGGGTCAAAGGGCGGGGGCGGGAAGACGCGAAATGCGATCGAAGGCCTGCTGCGGAGGGGCACGGACGAGGCGGGGCGGCGCGAGTAGCGTCCCCGTGGCGGTACCGGTCGGCCACGACCGGGTCGGTCGCTAACCGAACGTGAAGGCGTAGCCCGCGATGCCGGGCGTGAACCGGAGGTCGAGCAACGCCTCGGTCAGCTGGTGCCGCCGCAGCAGCGTGTAGAGGCGACTTCCGTCTACCCGCACGGTCTTCACGTAGGCGCCGTTGACCGAGACGCGGACGCGCCCGCGACCACTCAGGACGAGGAAGACGTCCTGCGCGGAGAAGTGCAGTCGCAGCCGGGCGCCGCGACCCGCAATCGCTCGTTCATCCTCGATACGCCACACCCCGCCGTAGGCGAGCTCGTTCAGCGGCACGTCGCTCGGCAGCGCGTAGCGGATCCAGCGGCCGGGGTGCACGGGCATCCCGGCGTTCGCCGCCAGTCGCGCGTACCCGAGGTACGACTCCGGCGTCGTCGGGTGCGTGGGCGTGAGGTCGGGGGAACGCGTCCTCGAGGGGAGCCGCTTCGCCTGCTCGGCGAGCAGGCGTCTAATCACGGACTCCGTCTCGCCGTACTTGCCCTCGCCGAAGTGCGCGAACCGGACATGCCCTCGTCGGTCGATCAGGTAGTCAGCGGGCCAGTACCGGTTCGCGTACGCGTTCCACGTCTCGTACCGGTTGTCGAGCGCGACCGGGTAGCGAACGCCGAGCCGCTCGACCGCGGCGCGGACGTTTGACGGCGCGCTCTCGAAGGCGAATTCCGGTGTGTGGACGCCGACGATCACGAGGCCGGCCTTGCGGTAGGCGTCATCCCAGCCCTCGAGGTGCGGCAGCGTGCGCAGGCAGTTGATGCACGAGTAGGTCCAGAAATCGACGAGGACGACCTTCCCCCTCAGCTTCGGCATCGACAGCGGGCGTCCGCCGGGAGTGTTCAACCAGAGCTTGATGCCGTGGAAGTTCGGTGCCGAGCCGAAGTCGTCGAGGCCCTCGTCCGCCGCCTCGGAGACGCCACCCTCGCTCCTCGTGAGCTGCGCGAGCTGGCGGCTCGCGTACGCGTTGTTCTCAACGTGGGTCTGGAGCGCGTTCGTATACCCCGGAATCGCGGTCTGGAACGGCTCGTCGAGGTTGAGCGCGATCAGCAGCGCCGTCGCTCCGACCACGAGGCCGAGCGATCTCCGGAAGCCGAGCGCGTGCCGCTGGATGAAGCGGGCGCGCGCGAGAGCGCGCTGGCCGGCGACCGCGAGGAGGAGCATCGGTACGGCAGCGCCGAGCGCGTAGGACGCCGTCAGCAGTACTCCCTCGAGGCCGACGTCATGCGTCGCGACGAGCACCGTGATCGCGGCGAGCACGGGCCCAGCGCACGGGACGAACACAAGACCGAGGCTCAACCCGAGCAGGAACCCCCCGCCGAGGTCGCCGGACTGCCGCCGGGTGAGCGCGTAGAAGGGCCGCTCCGCAAACTCGCCGAGCTTTGGGACAAGGAGCGTCGCGGCGACCAGGAACAGCAGCGCGAGGGCGACGTCCCGCAGCAGATCCTGCGGCAGTCCTAGGCGGTCGAGGATCACGCCTCCCGCGAGGAGGAAGGCGGAGAAGCCGATGACAACGCCCGCGATGATCGTGTACGGCCGCCGCCGACCACCGCTCGCCGACCCGGCAAAGAGGATCGGAAGTACGGGCAGTACACACGGCGAGATCGACGTGATGATCCCGGCGAGGAAGCCGATGCCGAGGAGGACGACCAACGCCTTGAGAAGAGGGTAGTCCCGGCGCGCTAAAGCCGCCCGGCGATGCGCCGCGCCCGCGTTTGATGCACATGATGCTACGCTTGGCGCATCACGCGCACTACAATCACGCTCGACGACGACGTAGCCGCGCTGATCGAGAGCGAGCGGGCGCGCACCGGCGAGTCCTTCCGGACGACGGTCAATCGGCTGCTGCGCCGGGGGGCGCGCGACGCACCCCCGCCGACCGCACTGCCGCTGCCCGAGTTGCGCGGGGGGCCGACTCTCGACGTGTCCGACGTCTCGGCGCTCCTCGCGGCGCTCGACGACGAGCGACGTGCGCAGCGCGGCGTGCCGTGATGCTCGTCGACACGAACGTGCTGATCTACGCGACGTTCACCGATGCGCCCGAGCACGTCCGAGCTCGCGCCTGGCTCGAGGAGCAATTGGCGGGCGGCGAGGGAAACGTCGCCCTCTGCTGGCCGGTCGTGTACGGGTTTGTCCGTCTCATCACGAGTCCGCGCGTGTTCGGCCCCCACGCCGTCACAGTCACGGACGGGTGGGCCGTCGCGGCCGGCTACCTCGCGCAGCCGGGCGTCCGACTCGTCACGCCCGCCAGGGGCCATGCGGCGATCGCTGCCGAGCTCGCCGACACCCCCGGGCTGCGAAGCGAGGATGTCCCCGACATCGAGCTCGCGGCGCTCGCGATCGAGCACGGCCTCGTCCTCGCCTCGCACGACCATGGCTTCCGCCGCTTCATGCGCCTGAGAGTCGTCGACCCGCTCACGGGCGACGGAACCTGACGTCCCTCGCCGGCGGGGCCCGATGTCGGCGGTTACTCGTCGAGCGTCGTTGCGAGCTCGGCTGGCGCGCCGAGGTGCTTGCGAACGATCCAGTAGTCGGCGGTCTTCTCGACGACGTCTTCGACGTCGGCCGCCTCGTGTCCGGGAGCAATCGCGAACAGCGTGGAGTCGGCGCGTAGGGCGACGTAGTGGTCGCGGCTCATGGGGAACCGCCGCACGCACATCGCGTCGCCGCACTCGCAGACGACCGTGAACTCGTCGCTGAGCACGGCGAAGGACTCGTTCAGGCCCTCGAGCTTGTCGTTGACCGTCCGGAACAGGTGCTCGTTTTCGCCGATCCGCCGCGTCCGCTCGTCCGCCACCGCCGCTTGCTCCTTAACCACGTGCGTCGCTCCTGTCGGGATTCTGCCGCTGGTCGAGGTGTTCGGCAAGCTGCCCGGCACGCCCGAGCTTCTCGACGATCACGTACTCGTCGTGCCGCTCGACGACCGCGCCGTGCGGCCCCGATGCGGCCTCGTGGCCGGGGGCGTTCAGGAACCACCTCGGGTGCGCCCGGATGCGCTCGTACTCGGCGGGCGGCAGCTGCACGATCTCGCCGCAGGTCTCCCAGGCGCATTCACAGATCAGCGGGATCGGCGCGTCGAAAGAGTGGGCGCGCGCGACGTCGCGGATCTGTTCGTTCGCGGCGCGGAACGCCGCGTCGTTCTTCCCCACGCGCTCCGCGCTTAGCTTCTCACCCGTCTCTGTCACGGATACGCCCTGGAGCACTCACGCCTCGCTTGTCGTTCCGCGTCAGCGCCGGGGCAAACGTCCCGCGGCTCGCGGGAGCACGAGCCGGGCGAGCGCGCCGCCGTCCGCGGCTGCTTCAAGCGTGAGCTCGCCGTCGATCGCGGCCGCGGCCTGCTTCCCGATCGAGAGCCCGAGGCCGAAGCCGTCCGCGGTGCGTCGGCCGCCACGGTAGAAGCGATCGAACGCGCGCTCGGCCGTGGACGCCGTCATGCCCGGTCCGGTGTCGCCCACTTCGACCACGACCTTCGACGTCGCCGCACGGGCGCGGAGCGTGATCGCCCCGGTGCGGGTGTATTTCGCGGCATTCCCGGCGACGTTCGCAAGCACGAGTTCCGCGAGGCCGCGATGCGTCTCGGCCGCGAGCGTTTTCGGCGCCCGGACCTCGACGGCGACGCCGTCGTGCACGTGCAGGGTCGCGGCCACGTCCTCCAGCAAGGAGCGCACCTGCACCGGCTCGCGCGGCAACCCGGTCGCCGACTGCGCGCGCGCGAGCAGGAGAAGGCTGTCGCAGAGGCGTGCGAGCCGCCTTGCCTCGCGTTTCAGGTGGTCGAGGAACTGCTCGCGGTTTGCAGGATCGTCGATCGCCCCGGCCTCGAGCACCTCGACGGCTGCGATGAAGCCCGCGAGCGGGGTTCGCAGCTCGTGCGCCGCGTTGGTGATGAACTCGCGCTCCAGCTGCTCGCGCTGCTCGCGTTCACGATTAGCCGCTGCTTCAGCGGCTCGCAGTTGTGTGAGGTCGATCACGAACTCGACGGCCTCGTCCGGCGAGAGCTGCATCCCCGCGAACAGCGCCGGCCACCGCGACGCGTTCTTGCGGAAGTACTCCTTCTCGTACGCGGTGATCCGCCCTGTCGTCTCCAGCTCCTCGAGCGCGCGTCGCGTCTCCGGCATCCACTCCGGCGGCGTCAGCCGGTCCCAGCGAAGACGCCCCTCGTCGAGATCCTCGCGCGTGTAGCCGCCCATCCGCAGGAACGCGTCGTTCGCACCGGTGATCGCGCCATCGGGACTGAAGAAGATGACGCCGACAGTCTCGACGGACAGCACCTTCTGCAGACGCTCCTCCGACTTGCGCACCGCTCCTTCGGCTGTGGCGCGCTCGACTGCTGCCGACATGCGCTCGGCGACCTCGCGGACGAGCGCTACGTCCTCGCGGGTCCATACCCGCGGGTGTTGCTGGTGGACGCTCAGCCAGCCCACGGGCCGGTCGCGCTCGAAGACGGGGACGGTCACGGCGGCGCGAACCTGGACGGCGCGGTATGCCTCCAGCTCGGCCGCGGTGAGCCCGGAGCTCCTTTCGACGTCGTCGTGGACGACCGGGCGGCCGGCGCGCAGCGCGCGCGTGGCGAAGGGGCCGAACACGTCGTGATCCCGCGCGGCGGCGACGGAACCGACCCCGCCTCGGTGGAAGTCAGCGTGGATGACGCAGGAGCTGCCGTCTCCGACGAATTCGGCGTAGAGGACTCGGCTCGCCCCGATGCGCTCGCCGAGCAGGCGCGTCGCCACCTCCTGGACCTCCTCCGGGCTGACAAGTGGCCGGAGGGCGTCGCCGAGCTCGAGGAGGAACGCCTGCCGCGCCTCGCTCTCGCGCAGCTGTTCCTCCGCCCGCTTCCGCTCGGTGATGTCCTGGAACACCACGGCGACGCGACGGCTCTTCTCGTCGCCGACCTTGAGGACGTCGAAGTCGTACCACGCCTCGTTCGGGCTCGCGTACCGATCCTCGCGCACCCGTTCGCCCGTGCGCGCGACGCGACCGAAGATCTCGTACCAGTACGGCTCGTAGTTCGGGTCGATCTCGCGCAGGCGCCTGCCCGTGAAGTCCTGGCCGATGATCCGCGTTGCCGCCGGATTCGCATCGAGAAAGAGGATGTCGGCGGGGCGGTGGTCCTCGTCGAAGATCACCTCGGCGAGGAAGAAGCCTTCGTCAATCGACTCGAACAGCGTCCGGTAGCGCTCCTCCGACTCCAGCAGCGCCTCCTGCGCGGACCTGTGCTCGGTGATGTCCTGTGCCAGCGCGATGACGGCATTGACGGCGCCCTGCGAGTCCCGGAGCGGCGCCGACCGGATCGTGTACCACCGGCCCGCGACCTCGAGCTCGAACTCGACCGTTTCGCCGGCGAACGCTCGCCGGTAGAACGGCTCGACGTACTCGACCGACTCCGGCGGGAAGATCTCGGCGAGCGTCTTGCCGACCAGCTGCTCCGACGAGAGGCCCACCTGATCGAGCCCCCGTCCCTCTGCGAACAGGTAGCGCAGGTCTCTGTCGAAGACGTTGAGCGAGCCGCTGGGGATGTTGCTCGCGACGTGGCGCAACAGGTTCCGCTCGACCAGGCCTTTATTTGCCGATGCGAGCTCCGACGTTCGCTCCTGCACACGCCGGTCCCGAGCAGTCCCAGCCTCGTCGGCCGCGAGGGCGCGCGACATCCGGTAGGCGCCAGACGCGAACCGAGACAGGGTCGTCAGCAACCGCGCGTCCTCGGCGTCGAACTTCCGCTCGGGGCTGTGCGCCATTGCCCAGACGGTGCCGATGGGACGGCCGTCCAAGCGGAAGGGCACGAGCAGGCTCTCGAAGATCGGTGGCTCGGCGTCGGCGAGGTCGACGAAGTGCCGAGCGGGGTGATCGAAGAGCAGCGCCGCGTCGCTTTCGAGCACGGTGGCGCAGGAGCTCAGCGCTTTCGGCATCGTGCCGGCGAGGTTCGGCGCGAAAGCGCCCGCGATCGCATGCCAGCGGAACACGCCGTGCTCGCCCCCCGGCTCGAGAACGCTGATCCCGGCCGAGTCCGCCCGGCAGAGCTCGAGCGCCGTCTCGACGAGCCTCTGGATGAGGGCTTTCGGCGACGAAGCCATCGTCTCAGCGAGGGCGGCGAGGGCGCGGCTCTCCGCCGCGTGGTCGGGCGGGCGCGAGCCGCGGCGGTAGAGCTCGTGGGTGATCAGGATTCCACCGAGCCCGGCGACGCCGCCGTCCTCGTCACGGACGCTGGTCTGTGAAGCGGTGCGCTCGTCTCTCACGGCACTCGGCGCGTGCCCCGTGTCCGACGCGCGTACGCCGGAGCGAAGCCTGGCGCGTTTCGTCGAAGCGTAAACGGCATTAGGCCGGTGCGCGCCGCAAAACGAAGCCGGTTCGCACGCGGCGACCTGCTACACGAACCCCGCCTCGCGCAGCCCAACCGTGTCGTGGATCTGCCGGATCCGCACGATCTTCCCGCCGTCGACGGTGAAGTGCTCGGCTACCCGCATCCGCCCGAGTCCTTGAACGTCGAGGTCGTACAGCAGCATCGCCTCGTCGTCCGCGCTCATCGCCGACAGGAGGTCGACGCTCTTGACCATCGACCCAAACCCTTCGAGAGCCGTGGCGAACGACTCGAGCGCGGGGTACTCGTTGACCGGCACCTCGACCTCCAAGTCGCGCGCCAGGAGGCGAACCGCATCATCAAACCGTTTGCTCGTCCACGCCTCGTGGTACGCGCGAACGACGGAGAGCGCGTCGCTCGCGGTCACAGTTCTCCTTTCGCTGTGGTAAGCGGGTCGCCGACGGAGATCGTCCCGTCGGTGAGAACGTCGGCGTTGATCCCGGCGCGGTGGACGAGATCCTCGATGATTCCCGGCCGGGTCAGCTTCTGCAGGTGGAGGCAAGGCTCGCAGAGCTCGACGCCGTAGCACTCGACCTCGCCGACGCGAAATCGCTTGCCGACAAGGTCGTTGAGCCGCACCCCGCGGACGGTCAACTGGCGGCGCGTGCCGCCCGGGGGAAGTCCCACCTCCTGGACAGCCTCCTCCTCGACGAGCGTGAGCGCCCGTCCAGGCGCTGCGCCGCCCGGGTGGAAGTGTCGGTCGCCTTCGAGGCCTTTCCCGGCGAGCGCGCGCACGGACTCGACGCTGCGCAGCTCGAGCGCCCTCGCGGGGCCGATGTGGATCGCGACGACTGTCATCAGCGAACGCTTGCGTGCGCGCGCCCCGCCGGGAGAACACGCACGGCCGATCGGAACAGCAACGTTACTACGACGTCGCCGTCCTGGAGTCTGCGTCACGATCGCTGCACCGTTCTTCCAGCTACGCCGGGGCGGACGCGAAATCCGGTGTGAATCAAGGGATTAGAAGTGCTGCTTGCCGCGACGCGCGCGCCTTGCGAAGATCATCGCGGATCGCCGCCCTCATCGGTCTCGCTCAGAGGGAGCTGTCGTCGATCAAGGTCTCGAGCGACCGATTTTGGTCGTCCTTCGCCGGCGCCGTGATCGTGCTCGCCGTTGTCGCTTTCGCTGCCTCCCCGGCTTCGGTCGGCCCGGCCGCGCGCGGGGAGCGGCGCGGCTTTGGACGCTGCCCGAGCGCTTCGAGACCGACGGTCGTCCAGAGCGTTCGCCTCGCGGGTAAGCCGGGCTTCCTGCTGCTGAGGGGGCAGAGCCTCTGGGTCGCGCTCGCCGGGGAGCGTGCCGGACATCCCGGTCGTCTGTGCGTCGACGCCCGGTCGGGTCGGGTGCAGCGGGTGTTGCGAGTTCCCGTGAATCCCTACAGGTTCGCCTACGGGTTCGGGTCGCTCTGGGTCACCGGTGAGGCGCGCAGGAAGACACGCAGATATCAAGGCAGCCGTCCTTCGGCTCGACCCGCGCTCCGGGCGGATCTTGAGCGTTATCCGCGGCCCCATCCTCTTCGGCGCCGCGATTGCGACCACCGCCGACGGCGTCTGGGTTGGCGGCGGCGACGTGTATCGGCGCGGACGGCCAGACAAGGCGGGCGTCCGCTTTGTCTTCAAGATCGATCCGAGGCAGAACGCGGTTGCGCAGCGCACCCGACTTCGATCGACGACGGTGATCGACCTGCTTGGAGATGGGCGCTCGCTCTGGGCGACCGGCTGGGGAGGAGTCGTGAAGCTGGCGGCCTCGGGTCGCGTCGTCTTCCAGCAGCGGTTCTACGGCTCTGGATGGGCCATCGCGCTCGCTCCGGGCGCGGTGTGGGTCGCGCAGCCGTTCTCGGGGACTCGCGACCCGCGAACACAGAGGGTGATTCACCGGCTGCTCAGGGTGAGAACGAGGCCACGCCGGCTCACGGTCATCGAATGGAACACGGGGCGACCGGGACTCGGGCCCGGAGACGTTTCCGCAGCCGCCGGCGTGGTCTGGGTTGGTGCGAACTACGGGCTCGCGCGCGTAGACGCGGCGCAGGAGGCACCGGCCCTGACGACGGTTCCAGTAGATGTCGTTCCAAACAGGATCGAGGCATTCGCGGGAGGTGCCTGGGTCGATCAAGTCAATAGCGCGAAGCTCTTGAAGATCTGCTGATCACGTCGCCGGAGGCGCGTCGAGCTCCGCCGAGGAAATGCTGCCGCGACGAGCGACTCTGCGAACGCTGTCGCGACGATTGCTGAACGTTTTCAAAGCGCCGGTGAGGGCGCAGCGATGGTCCGGCGGTCGCCAGCCACAACTGACTGGAGCCGTTCGCGCCGTCGTCGCCGCCCACGCCGCGGCGATCTTCGGGTTTTCCGTAGTCGCGGTCCGTGTCGACGCCGATGTTGCAGCCTCGCGCGGTTGCGACGTTTCGCGCTCATGGGCGAGCGAAAGCGCCACGTGAGCGGACGGACACGTTCCTGTGCACGCGGACCAAGGCTCGCGGGTGGCCAGGGGCAGGCTTCTGCCGCCGCCTCGCTCCCCGTGGCGAGGCAGGGCGTCGGCGGCCGCGCAGACCACGGGCGCGTCCCCACGCTCGAGCTGAGATCGACTGGGCCGTCTCGACTGGGAGGAGGAACCATTGGGGACAGCGCCGGGTAGCGGCCGCCGGCAGTTCCTGATTTCGAAGGCGTGGATCCAGGCGGTCGTACTCGTTGTGCTGTGCGGATTCTTCGTCCTTGGCCTGTTGGCCTATCGCACCTACCAGGCTCACCCGCCGGTGCCGGCGCGCGTCCTCGACCAGAACGGCCGCGTGCTGTTCACCGGGAAGGACATCCGCCGCGGTCAGCAGGTCTTCCTGCACAACGGCCTGATGGAGTACGGCTCGGCGTTCGGGCACGGCGCGTACCTCGGTCCGGACTACACGGCGGACTACCTCCGGCGCGCTTCGAATCTCGTCCGCGACTCCTACGGCGGTCCGGCCTCGGACGCCGCCGCGCGCAAGACGATCGAGGACATGCGCGCCAACCGGTACGAAGCGAAGACGGGGACGTTGGCGTTCAGCGCGGCGCAGGCGGCGGCGTTCCCCAGGCTCGTCCGCTACTACAGGCGCTTCTTCTCCGACCCGAAGAGCGAGCACGGTCTACGGCCGGGGGCGATCAGGGACGCGACGCAGCTCCGCGAGCTGACGTCGTTCTTCGCCTGGACGGCCTGGGCCGCCGCGGCCAACCGCCCCGGCCACCGCTACTCCTACACCAACAACTGGCCGTCGGAGCCGCGGGTCGGAAACGAGCCGACGGCGAACGTGATCGTCTGGTCGGTGCTGTCGCTGGTCGCCCTGCTCGGCGGCGTCGGGCTCCTGTTCGGCGCGTTCGGCCGCTGGGGCCGCCACCTCGGTTGGCACGGCCGCGAGCAGGCGACGTTGTCGTTTCGCGCTCCCGGCGACGTCGCGCTGACGCCGGCCCAGCGAGCGACCGCCTGGTTCTTCTTCGTGATGGCGGCTCTGTTCCTGATCCAGACGCTCGTCGGCGGCGCATCGCAGCACTACCGCGCCGAGATCGACAACTTCTTCGGCTTCGACCTCGCCCGCTTCCTCCCGTACAACCTGATGCATACCTGGCACGTCCAGCTGGCGATCTTCTGGGTCGCGACCTCGTTTGTCGCCGCCGGCATCTTCCTCGCGCCGATGATCGCGCGACGCGAGCCGAAGCACCAGGGCAAGCTCGCCTTCGCGCTTCTCGCTGCGCTGGCGGTCGTCGTCTTCGGGATGCTGGTCGGCTCCTCCCTCGGGGTGCACGGCGTGCTCCAGAGCGCGGCGTCAAACTGGTTCGGCCTGCAGGGGTTCGAGTACCTCGACCTCGCCCGCCTGTGGCAGATCCTGCTCTCCGTGGGACTCATCGCGTGGGTGTTCATGCTCTGGCGGGTGCTGCGGCCGGCGGCTTGCGACGGAGCACCCTGGCAACATGCCGTGGCTGTTTTTCGTCGCCGCTTGCGCGATCCCGGCCTTCTACGCCGTCGGCCTGATCGCGCGCACCGGCGACAACTTCACCACGGCGGAGTTCTGGCGGTTCTGGGTCGTCCTCCTGTGGGTGGAGGATTTCCTCGAGCTGTTCACGACCGTGATGGTCGCGTACATGTTCGTGCTGCTCGGCGTCGTGCGTGAGCGGATCGCGCTGACGGTCGTCTTCCTCGACATCATCCTCTACTCCGTCGGCGGCGTGATCGGGACGATGCACCACGTCTACTTCTCTGGCGAGCCGGCAGAGCACATGGCACTCGGGCCTTCTTCTCGGCGGCCGAGGTGATCCCGCTCACCTTCCTGACCGTCGAGGCGTGGTCGTTCCTACAGCTCGGCGCC
>JALZFG010000316.1 GCA_030861645.1 Actinomycetota bacterium | reverse complement strand
GCACGACACCGTGCAGCGGCCGCGCGAGGACGATCTTCACCTCGTCATAGGAGGAGAGCGCGCCCTTGGCGGGAAACTGGCGCAGGACGACGCCGACGCGCTCGCGGGGCGCGGCGGGCTTCCAGATCAGCTCGGACCGAAGCGGCTGCGCCGAGAGGCGTGCCTGCGCCTCGTCGAGCGGCTCTCCGATCACGCGCGGCACCTCGACCTCGTTTGGCTTGCAGTCGCCGACGCGTTGTGGCCCGCCGCCGTCCATGAAGAGCAGCTCGACGGCGCCTCGGCAGTAGCCGTTGTCGAGGACGAGTCTCCCGTCGCGCGTCGCGACGCGCTTCGGCACGGCGTAGGTCGGAGGCGGCGGTGGAAAGAACGCGGGCTTCGCCCCGAGCGCCGGCAGCGCACGCCTCATGAACGCTCTCCAGATCAGCGCCGGGTAGGTTCCGCCGGCGACGGGCTCGCCGTTGAACTGCGTGCGCATCGGACGCAAGCTGTCGGGGTAGCCGACCCAGACCGCCGCTACGAGCTGCGGCGTGTACCCGACGAACCAGGCGTCGCCGTAGTTCTCCGTCGTCCCGGTTTTCCCGGCGACCTCCCGCCCGGGCAGGGTCGCCCGCACACCCGTTCCGGCCCGGACGACGTCCTCGAGCAGCGAGGTGACGAGCGAGGCCGTCCGCGGCGTCAGGACGCGCTTCCGCCGAACCTCGTTCTCGCCGGCCTTGTCTCCGCAGGAGTCGTCGTCGTCGCGGACGGCAACGATCGCGCGCGGGTGGTTGCGGAAGAGGGAGCCCTCGATCCGGAAGCCGCCGTTCGCAAACGCGGAGAACGCTCGCGCGAGCTCGAGGGGGTTGACCGTCTGCGCGCCGAGCCCGATCGAGAAGTAGTTCGTCAGGCGGCTCCGGATCCCGAGCCGGTGCGCGGTCCGGATCACGGCGATCGGGTCGACGACGCGCGTGAGCTGGGCATAGACGGAGTTGTCCGAGTACGTCGTCGCCGTCCTGAGATCGATCGCGCCCAGGTAGGAGTTCTCGTAGTTCCGCACGTGCCAGACGCGGCCGCCGACCGGAATCGAGACGGGCTGCGACACGAAGGTGGTCTCGGGCGAGATCCCGTCCTCGAGCGCCGTCGCAAGGACGATCGGCTTGAACGCCGACCCGGCCTGGCGCTGGCTCTGGACGGCGAGATTGAACTGGCTCTTGCGGTAGTTGTTGCCGCCGACCATCGCAAGCACCCTCCCCGTGCGCGGGTCGAGGGCGACGAGCGCCGCCGACGGGCCCTTCGGGTCGCGGAGCCATTTCCCGATCGCCCCGCGCGCGAGCTCCTGCAGGCGGAGGTCGATCGACGTTCGCACGCGCAGCCCGCCGCCGAAGACGCATGAGGAGCCGTAGCGGTCGATCAGCTGCTGCTTGACGTAGTTGACGAAGTACGGCGCCGGCCCTTGCGTCCCGGGGAGCCGGACGGTGTTCGGCTCCGGGAGCGGCTCACGACGCGCCGCGCGGAACTCGCGCGCCGTGATCAACTCCTGCTCGAGCATCGTTCGGAGGACGAGATTCCGTCGTTGCCGCGCGCGCCTCGGGTTCGTCACGGGGTCGAACTGGCTCGGGTCCTTCGGGATGCCGGCGAGCAATGCGGCCTCCCCGAGGGTCATTCGCTTCGCTGCGTGGTGGAAGTACGTCTCCGCGGCCTGCTGGATCCCGTACGCCCCGTTGCCGAAGTAGATCGTGTTCAGGTACGCGGTCAGGATTCGGTCCTTCGACCACGTCCGCCGACGCTCGAGCTGCCACGCGAGCGCGGCCTCCTTGAGCTTCCTCGCGATCGAGGCCTCGTTCCTCACGTACGCGTTCTTGATGAATTGCTGCGTAATCGTCGAGCCGCCCTCGACCAAGCGCTTGTGGCGGATATCCGCCCACGCCGCGCGGAGAATGCCCCGCACGTCGACGCCGCGATGCTCGAAGAAGCGCCGGTCCTCGATCGCGACGATCGCGCGCTTCATGTCGGGGTCGATCTGGTCGCCGCGGAGGAGGACGCGCGCCTCGGAGCCGCGGAGCACGGCAAGGGTGCGCTTGCCGTCGGCCGAGTAGATGTAGCCGTTCTGCTCCAGCCGCTGCTGGTAGGCGGGGTCGAGCTTCGGGATCTCATCGCCGACGGCGCGGATCAGCCCGAAGATGAACGAGACGAGCGCGAGCAGCACCAGCGCCGTCAGGAGGCCGAGGAGGCGAAGCTTGCGGATCCTGCGCCGCCGCTGCGGCGGAGCCTCAGCATCCTTCCGTCGTCGGAGCAAACCGCGGAAGTCTACCGCCGCCGGGCCGGGCTCAGACCCGCGCGCTGAAGCGGGGCCGCGTCGTCGGGGCGTCGACGCCGCCGTCCTTCTCGACCGTCACCGCGACGACCGCTCCCGGCCGGACCGGTCTCGTCAACAACACTGTGTCCCGACCGCTCGCGCCCTCGAACGTGCCTGCGCGCTCAGGCCTACCGGCCGCGATGACCCAGACCTCGTAGGTCTTGCTCGGGGGGGCCGGTGGGATCCGGCGCAGGACGAGTGCGGCCTCGCCGCGGCGGGAGACGACGAGCGTCCCGTCCGCGCCCGAGACGGCGACGCGCTCCGCGCGCGGGTCTCCAAGCACCGCAACGAGCCGCTCCTGGCGGTCGAGCGCCGAGCGCGTCTCGTCGAGCGAGTTCGACAGCGAGGCGGCCCAGATC
>JALZFG010000293.1 GCA_030861645.1 Actinomycetota bacterium | reverse complement strand
CTCGTGCTCAGTCGCGCGCGGTCGCTCGTCGCCGCGATCGCCGCCGCGCTCGGCGGACAGCCGGCGGGCGACCCCCGGCGCTTCTCGGACGAACCGTCATGGCTCGCTGTCGTCTGCCCCTCGGCGAGCGAAATCGTGCAGCGCTTCGCCGCCCTGCCGCAGATCGTCGCGCTCCTCGAGCGCGAGGACGCGCGCGCCGTCGGCGTCACGGTCGAGGGCATTGCGGTCGAGCTCGTCGTCAGCGACCCGGAGCGCCTCGGGACGGCGCTCGTTCGTGCGACGGGGTCGGACGACTACGTCGCCGCGCTCGAGCCGCTCCCGGACGCGCCTGACGAGCCGGGCGTGTACGCCGCCTGCGGTATCCCGTGGTGCCCGCCCGAACTGCGGGAGGAGCCGTTCCGCGGCACGCCGCCGGTACTCGTCGAGCGCGGCGACCTGCGGGGCGACCTTCACTGCCACACGACCTGGTCGGACGGAACGGGAAGCGTCGAAGAGATGGGACGGGCGGCGTGCGACCTCGGCTACGAGTATCTCGCGATCTGCGACCACACGACCGGCGTTCGCGTCGTGCGGGGGCTGGACGGCGAGGCCGTGCGGCGGCAGCTCGAGGAGATCCAAGCGGTGAACGAGCAGCTCGCCCCGTTCCGCCTGCTCGCCGGCATCGAGTGCGACATCCGGCCGGACGGGTCGCTCGACCTGCCGGACGACGTACTCGCCGAGCTCGACTGGGTGACGGCGAGCGTCCACGCCGGGCAGCGGCAGCCCCGCGCGGAGCTCACCGCCCGCGTCGTGGAGGCGCTCCGGCATCCGCTCGTCCGGTCGCTGAGCCACCCAACCGGGCGCCTCGTCGGGCGCCGGCCTCCCAACGCGCTCGACCTGGAGCAGGTGGTCGAGGTCGCGCTCGAGACGGGAACCGCGCTCGAGGTCAACGGTCTGCCCGATCGGCTCGACCTCAAGGGAGAGCACATACGCCTGTGCACCAAGGCGCGCGTGCCGATCGTCGTCGCCACCGACGCCCACTCGGTGCGCGGCCTCGAGAACATGGAGCTTGCGATCGGGACAGCGCGCCGCGGGTGGGCACGAGCGGCCGACGTCGTCAACACACGCCCGCTGGCGGAGCTCCTCGCGCCGAAACGCCCGCGCTAATTCGTCACGCTCTCGTCACCCACGTTTGACGATTTCGCCGCTAGGCTGAAAGCGGGGGGTAAGGGGCGGAACGCCCCCGGGGAAGCTGTTTGGCCCGCGCCAGGCGACGCGTCGCCCGGCTCAGTAGGCCTGCGCCGCGCCCGGCCCGGTGGTCGACCACTCGCTCAGGTCGAACCAATGCGTCTCGCGCAGCGCCGCGACGACGCGCTCGTCCGTGTGCTCCGCGTTGAAGACGTGGTGGTCGAGGTCGCAGCAGATCTCCGTGGCGCCGAGCGAGACACCGGCCAGCTGGACGAGCGCCTCCGCCGGCAACCTCGCCTCGCCGAGCGTGTAGTGCTTGAACTGGAGGTCGGGCGCGATCTCCATCAGGTGCGGCCAGTCGGGGCAGGTTCGCGCGGTCACCGAGTACCGAGTTCGGCTCGCGCGGCCTCCATCCTCCAACTCCCCTCGAGCAACACCGGACCGCGCACCTCGGCCGCAGGGTAGACGAGAAAGCGAAGCGCGTCGTCGCGCCAGTGGTAGAGGTGCTCGCTGCTCGCATCCGTCAGGCCGAAGCGAAGCTGGAAGCGGCCGTCGGCGAGCGGCAGACGCTCGGCGTCGAAGTGGAGGACGCGCTCCCCTGCGCTCCCGTCCCAGCCCAGCGTCGCGGTATCGGCAAGTCCGGTCGCGAGCAGGAGGCCGGCCTCGTCGCGCAGCTCGTACGACACTCGAGGCGGGGGAAGCGGCCGCTCCGCGACGATCCGCAGGCGCATGCTGAACGGTTCGCCGGAGAGGAGCTGGCGCCGCTCCTCGCCTTCGCCGCCGAGGAGCGCGGCCTCGACGATCCTCGCCTCGCCGCTTCCCCACTCGCGCAGCCCGGCCCCGCGTTCGGCGGGATCGCGCTCGTCTGCGAGCTGGCGGTGGTAGCGCGTCATCGCCTCCCCCGTCCGCCCGTCGAAGTCGACGGCGCCGTTGCGCAGCAGGACCGCGCGCTCGCAGAGCCGTGCGACAGCGCTCGCGTCGTGCGAGACGAAGACGATCGTGCCGCCCCGCTGCTTGAACTCGGCGATCTTCCCGAAGCACTTGCGCTGGAAGCCCTCGTCGCCGACGGCAAAGACCTCGTCGAGCAGCAGCACGTCGGCCGCGAAGTGCGACGCGATCGCGAACCCGAGCCGCATGTACATCCCGGACGAGTACGTGCGCACCGGCAGGTCGATGAAGCGCTCGAGCTCGGCGAAGGCCACGATCTCGTCGAGCTGCTGGCGGATGTACGCGCGCTTCAGGCCGTGGATCGACCCGTTCAGGTAGACGTTCTCGCGACCGGTGAAGTCGGGGTGGAAGCCGGCCCCGAGCTCGAGCAGCGAGCCGACGCGGCCGCCGACCTCGACCCGCCCGGACGTCGGCCGGATGATCCCGGCGAGCAGGCGCAGCAGTGTCGACTTCCCCGAGCCGTTGCGCCCGACGAGCCCGACGGCCTCCCCCGGCTCGACCGCCAGCGAGACGTCGACGAGCGCCCAGACGTCCTGACCGCGGACGCGGCCGCGCTCGACGAACAGCTCCTTCAGCGTCCGCACCGGCTTCGGGTAGACGCGGAAGCGCCGGCTGACGCGTGCGATCTCGATCTCGCCGGGCCTCATGTGAGCTCCGTCGGCCGCGCGCCCGCGTCACTCCCCAATACGCTCGTCGCCGTCTCGGGTTCGTCCGCGCCGGCCGACGAGAGCGCGCCCGTCACGCCGCGACGCGCTCCGCGAGCGCCGCGCGCACGAGTCCGGCGAGCACCCGCACGAAGCGCGGGTCGGCATTCGGCATCTCGATCCGCTCCAGCTCGAGGCCGAGCTCGCGTGCCTTCTCCGCCGCCTCGGTGTCGAGATCCCACCGGATCTCGAGGTGGTCGGCCACGAACCCGATCGGGCAGAGGAGCACGCGCTCGACGCCACGGCCGCGCAGCTGGTCGAGGTGATCGAGGATGTCGGGCCCGAGCCACGGCTCGCCCGTGGGCGATTCGCTCTGGTACGAGAACGACCACTCGTGCAGCGCGGCGCGCCGGGCGATCTGCGTAGCCGTCTCGAGCAGCTGGTCCTGGTACGGATCGCCCTCCGCGAGGATGCGCGCCGGGAGGCTGTGCGCCGTGAAGACGACGTGGCCTGCCGCTCCGCGCACCCGGTCGGCGAGGAAGTCGACGAACCCCTCGGCGCCGTGCCAGCTCTCGACGAACGCGAGCTCCGCGCGGGCGGCGAGCGCGCGCTCGAGCTTCTCCCGGTACTCGCCCACCGAGAGACGCGAGTAGTGCGGCGCGAGCACGAGTCCGACGATCGTTCGGGCCCCTCCGGCGAGCGCGGCCTCGACCGCGGCGGCGATCCGCGGCTCCCAGTGCTTCATGCCCGTATACACCGGAAGGTCGAGCTCCTGCTCGAGCGCGGCGCGCGTCTGCTCGGTAATCGCGTTGAGCGGCGAGCCGTCCTCGATCCCGAGCCGCCGGTAGCGCTCGGCGAGGTCGTCGAGCAGCTCCGGACGAATCGGCCGGCCGTTGCGGATGTCCGCGTAGTACGCCGGCACGTCCTCGACCCGCTCCGGCGACCCGTAGGCCATCAAGACGACGGCGACGTCGGTCACGCTGCCACTTCCGCACGCGCCCGCTCGTGCACCAGCTCGACCAGCCGGCGCAAGTCCGAGGGATCCGTGCCCGGTAGCACGCCGTGGCCGAGGTTGAACACGTGACCTGCTCGCCCGCCGGCGCGCGCGAGGACGTCGAGCGCCCCCGCCTCGACCCGCTCCCAGGGGCCGAGGAGCACGGCCGGGTCGAGGTTTCCCTGCACGCCGCGCTCCTCCCCGACCTCGGCCCAGCCGCGGTCGAGCGGGATGCGCCAGTCGAGCCCGATCACGTCGCCGCCCGCCGCCGCCATCAGCGCCAGCAGCATCGCCGTCCCCGTGCCGAAGTGGATCGTCGGCACATCCAGCGAGCGCAGAATCCGTGCCGAGTACGGCGCGGCGAACTCCTCGTAGTCGGCGGGTGCGAGCACGCCGACCCACGAGTCGAAGAGCTGGATCACATCGGCCCCGGCTCGCACGTTCGCGTTGACGTAGGCGGCGAAGCTCTCGGCGAGCTTCTCCATGAGCGCGTGCCAAACGCCCGGCTCCCGGTACATCAACTCCTTCACCTTCGCGAACTCGCGGCTCGGCTTCCCCTCGATCAGGTAGCCGGCGACGGTGAACGGGCCACCGCAAAAGCCGATCACGGCGGTGTCGGGGGGGAGCGCACGGCGCACGAGCCCGACGGCCTCGAGGACGAAGGGGACCGCGTCCTCCGGCTCGGGCACACGCAGGCGGTCGACGTCGGCGAGCGTCTCGATCGGTCCGTCGATCACGGGGCCGATGTTCTCGACCAGCTGAACGTCGACGCCCATCCCGATGACGGGGAGCATGATGTCGGCGAACATCACCGCGGCGTCGACGCCATGCGCGTCGACCGGCTGGAGCGTCACCTCCGCGCAGAGCTCCGGGCGACGGCAGACCTCGAACAGGCCGAAGCGCTCGCGAATCCTCCGGTACTGAGGGAGCGACCGGCCCGCCTGGCGCATGAACCACACCGGTGTCCGCTCCACCGGCTCGCGCCGGCACGCGCGCACGAGGAGCGGCTCGGACACGACTTCTACACTAGCTTTGCGGTGGAGCGCGTCGGCGAGCACCCCGTCCCGGCCGGGCCGCTCGCCGTCCGCTGGCTGGCGTACGAGCTGGAGCCGGTCCGCGCGGGCGCGCTCGCGGTCGCGCGCCTCGCGTTCGAGAACGCCGGCTCGGCCCCCTGGCGCCAGACGCCTGACAAGCGCATTCACCTCTCGTACCACTGGCT